>JAAYND010000147.1 GCA_012521035.1 Methanomicrobiales archaeon | reverse complement strand
GGCTTACCACTCATCCTTATTTTATCTGGTTGCGACGCTAATAAAGATAGTAGAGCATGGCGCGACGTATAACGATACCAGTCAGATCTTTCGGTTCTGAGGTCGGGGTGCCCACCGTTCCGGAGCTCGCAGGGTGGTTGAGGGACGTGCGGGGGGAAGAGGTGGATCTCACCACATACCGGCTCGCCCGCTCGCTTGAGGCCCAGGAGGGGGTCACGATCCCCGCCGCGGGGGGTCTCTTCTACGGTGAGCGGTGGCGGGAGGCATTCCTCGGTATGGAGGACGGGGTGCTTGTCGATGAACCGGGCGTTGATCCCTCGACTGTGATAGCGGATGCGCAGTATATCCACTTGCGGCGGAAAGATGCCTGGTTCGCGCTCCCTGCCCCCCATATGCTCGGGGTTCGCGATGCCTATATCGAGGATGCAGAGGAGTTTTCCGGGGCAGTAACAGCCGCGTATGCCCGGCTCGCGCGGGAGATGCGCGATGCAGGCGTGCAGGGGCATGTGCTCATCGCCGACCGCGCGGACGAGATCGAGCTTGAGAGGCTCGCCGCAGGAAAGATCATCTTCTTCCCCCGGAACCTTGATGGGTTCGACCTTGAGCTCCTGCTTGAGTACCAGGGTGACCTGATCCTCCCGGCGGCGGAGGCCGGGCGTGTGCCGGACCTGATGGATCAGTTCCGCGTCCGGAGGGTGATCCTCCTCGATGCGGAGGCGGGAGACCTCGAGGCCACACGTGAGTTCGCCGATCCTGATATGATCGAGGCGGGGGGCTACTGCGAGGAGGACTGCCCCGGCTACTGGAGAGACCTGGTCGGTCGGGCGTTCATCCCTCGATAGACTCCGCCACGTCAGCGAGGCGGCGGTAGTGCCGGTTCCGCTTTATGATCCAGAAGAGGATGCGGTCGAGGAGGGTGAACTGAAACGACCCTCCCGCCGCGTTTGGGTGGCCGCCGCCGTCAAACTCCCGGGCGATGAGGTGGCTGACGGGGGGGACGGAGCGGATGGATATGCGACCGTCTCTGGAGACGATCACCTCGATATCGGTATTGAGCTCATCCCGGATGGTATGCGCGGTCTCGCTCGGGTAGCCGTAGAGGGGGGCAAACGCTATCCGGTAGCGTCCGTCCTCGATGATGGTTGTGTGTTTGAGGCTGTTTTTGATATCCCGCTCCATCTCGCGGACGATCTCCCGGTACTCGCTCTCGATCCTCTCATCGATGATTGTGCCCCCGGCGAGGTTATCGCGGACGTACTCGCGCCAGCCCTTCCGCATAACGACCTGGCCGAGCACCTTTGACCGGGGGTCCTGGTGCTTCCAGAGGTCGTAGTCGCAGACGACCCGGGCGATCTCCTCTGCCACGGGATCGCCAGGCGCAAGGTCGCGGGCGACTATGCCGGTGGCGCAGGTGGTGACGTCGACATGGAGGAGGTCTGTCTTCTTCTCGACGATCCGGAGTTCCTCGTCTTTCCAGCGGTGGTGGTCGCGCCACTCGATCCGCCACCCGTTCGATCGGGCTTTTGCGAGGCGCTGCTCGACGCCCTTCTGGTAGCCGATATCCGATATGCTGAGGAGGTCCCCCCGGCCGGGAGAGCCGGCAACGGCGTCGAAGTTCGCGAGGAACCGCCCGACCGAGCACCAGATGGTGAAGACGTCCCCGTACTCCCGCCGGTGGATGGCATCCCCCCCGACAGCATCGAGATCGTTATGCGTGAGGTGTACGACGGTCGCCGTCCGCCCGGAAAGCGCCTGCATGAGGTTTGTGCCCCGGGTATCTGGTCTGTGATCGCTTCGGCCCATTGTCCAGTAGTATCGCTCTTCGACGTGATAAAAAGGCGGTCCTGAGCCGGCCGGGGTTTCATGAGAGAGAGGGGTTCCCGGTTGATGGAGCATAGAATTTATTAGGGACGAACACCTACGTTGTAAGGCAGAAAGCCCCTGTAGCTCAGACTGGGAGAGCGCCAGACTGAAGATCTGGTTGTCCCCGGTTCAAATCCGGGCGGGGGCACTCTGAGCCTTTATTCTAAGTCTTTTCTAAATCCTTGAGCGGTGTTTTCTTTGTTTCTGACGTGCTGTATCCGCCCCTGCCTGCTGTAGGGTGGGCACCCGAGGCATCTCCTGAACAGCCGGACAGGGGGAAGATCCGGATCGGTAGCTTTCCGGCATAGCAACCTGACTTTGTGACTTTATAACTTCAAATTTCCTGACCTCCTCAACATCTTCCTTCTATACCCGACCTGATCCAAAATTCCTGGTCAGTATCGAATAGAAATATTTATTGTCTTGTAGGTTATAATTATAACCTATATGCACATCAAGCGGATCAAGAAGAAGGATTCCGTATACCTCGCGCAGTATGAATCATATCGGGAGAACGGAAAGGTAAAGACCCGGTTTATCAAATATCTCGGTAAAGAGGGAGATGAACGAGGCGTGCCCCTTCCAAAGAAGTCAACTCATATCGAAACGCCACTCTACCCTGAACACTCCAGACGTGCGGGCGATGTTCAGCTCATGTGGTCTATTGCCGATTCGTTCCTGAATATGCCAGAGATCATCGATCAGATCTGTTGTGGAGATGATCAGATCGAAGGGCGAAGCCCCGGCAAGATCCTCACTGCATGGGCCATCAACAAAGCCCTCAATCCCGAAAGTGCCAGTAACGTGGGAGAATGGATTCAGACAACAACGCTTCCAGAACTCATGGAACTGCCGGAAGACTGCTTCACCGATCATGCTTTTTATTCATCCCTGGATAGGGTTTGTTTCAAGGATTCAACGGCGGATGGTTTAACTGATTTCAGCAATCTCATCTGTGACGAACTCTACACCCAATGGCGTTCGCTTCATCCGTTACCGGGAACATCCCGGGAGGTCGTCGCATATGATCTCACTCCGATTCTGATCTTTGGTTCTGGTGATGAGTTTGGAGAGAGAGGGTACAGTTCAAAGAAGACTGACCAGAAACAGATCAATCTCTGCATGCTCGTCTCAAAATGGGACAGGGTGCCAGTTTCCTTCTTTCCATTGCCGGGTAATTTCAACTCGATGGCATCGGTAAAGGATCTCCTGGTGCAGTTACTGGATCTCTCCTATGAGCCGGGAACACTGATCTGGGATCGGGGAAATTCT
>JAAYND010000015.1 GCA_012521035.1 Methanomicrobiales archaeon | reverse complement strand
TTTGACCCCTACGCGGTCTCCCTCCATGTCGGTGGGGTGCCGCTTGTCATCCGCGGTGAGATCGTCGCCGACCTCGGGGCGGCGAAGGTCGCCATGCACGGGGATACCGTCTCTTTCGTCCTCGACCTTGCGGCGGGTGATGGGGAGGCGACGGCGTGGGGATGCGACCTCACCGAGAGATACGTAGAGATCAACGGGAAGTATACAACATGAAACGAGAAGACGTGCTGATGGAGGCACTCCCCTACATACAGAAGTTCCACGGGAAGACGATCGTGATCAAGCTCGGCGGCCACGCCATGGTCGACCAGAAGATACTCGACACGGTGATCAGGGATGCGGTCCTCCTCCGTTATGTGGGGATGAAGGTCGTCCTTGTCCACGGTGGCGGCCCTGAGATCACCGCAAAGATGCGGGCGATGGGGAAAGAACCGAAGTTTGTTGGGGGTCTCCGGATCACCGACCCCGAGACACTTGAGATCGCCCAGATGGTCCTCGTTGGCAAGATCAATGACGGGATCGTCTCTCTCTTATCGAGCTGTGGCACCCGGGCGGTCGGGATATCAGGAAACGATGCAAACCTCCTATTCGCCAGAAAGATGGATCCACAGCGGGTGAAGGTCGGCGATGTCGTCCAGGAGGTCGATCTCGGCCGGGTCGGCGAGATCGAGGAGGTCGACCCCGAGATCCTCCACTGTCTCCTCGCCCAGGATTATATCCCCGTGGTGGCGCCGATGGCCCTCGATCGGAAGGGCGGGAACCTGAACATCAACGCCGATACCGCAGCCGCCGAGATCGCGATCGCGCTTCGCGCGTTCAAGCTGGTCAACCTCACCGATGTCGACGGGGTGATGAACGCCGACCGGACGATGGTCTACCGCAGGTTGTCGCTCTCCGATGCTGAGGCGATGATCAGCGATGGGACGATCGCCGGCGGCATGATACCGAAACTTGAGGGATGTATGAAGGCGGTCAGGAGCGGTGTCGCAAACGCCCACGTCGTGAACGGCAACAAGGAGCATAACCTCTTACTCGAGCTCTTCACCGACGAGGGTGTCGGGACGATGATCACCCTCTAATCCCTTTTTTTGGGCTGATATACTCCTGTTGCTGCTCCTCGTTCATACCGATCAGGATCTCAAATATCTCCTGGATAGCTACCGGGTCGATCTCTCTTCCGGCGGCGTGGGCAATGGCCCGGTCGAGGACGACTCTCCGCTGCTCCTCGTCGCGGATGGGAAGACCTCGTTCCTGTTTAAGTTGGGCGATCCGCACCGCCAGCATCTGTCGTTCGATAACGAGGTCGATTATCGCCTCATCGATCTTCTGGATCTCGTTCCTGACGGCATCAAGGGACATACTCCATGATTGGCCGCCCCCGGGAAATAACCTTGCGGGTGGGGGCGAGGCGAAGAATATTAGCGTTGCCGGTACAAACCTGATACAGAATGCTCGAAAAAATACCGCCCCGCGAACGCCGGGATCTCCTCATCGCGTGGCTCGCCATATCAATAGCCTTCACCCTGATCTTCGTCCGGGGAGGGGCAGATATCTTCTGGCTCACTATCTTCTTCGCGCTCTCCCTCATCACGGTAGGGGTCGCCTTCGTCCTCCATGAACTGGCGCACAAGTTCGCCGCGATGCACTACGGTTACTGGGCGGAGTTTCAGAAGGATAACATGATGCTCCTCGTCGCCGTTGTGATGGCGGCGCTTGCGGGGATCGTCTTTGCGGCGCCGGGTGCGACATACATCTACGGGAATGTGACACGGAGTGAGAACGGCAAGATATCGGCGGCAGGACCGATCACAAACCTC
>JAAYND010000146.1 GCA_012521035.1 Methanomicrobiales archaeon | reverse complement strand
CTGACGACGAGCTCGGGAAGCGATGTGCCGAACGCTATGATCGTTGACCCGATCAGGGCGGGGGAGACGTTGTGGCGGAGGGCAAGGCCGCTCCCGCCACCTACAAAGAGGTCGGCACCTTTGATGAGGAGTGCGATGCCGGCGATGAGCATAACAGCGGTTACTATCACAGGGATGCCTCAGAATTGGTTGATCAGTACCTGGGCGCAGGCCCGCTAATACGTTTCCGGAAGCGAAGGAGATATCCTCTCTCCCGCCCAATATCTCCGATACAAAAACCCCGGGATAGGGAGGCCGTCGCATGCTTTCTTTTGATGAAGAGATCGATATCCTTGAGCGAGAGCTCGCCGATCTCCTCGGGTTTTCTGAGGAGGAGTTCATCGATATCATACGGGACGTGGGGTTCTCCTGCGACTGCTGCGGGCGGTGCTGCACCCGGGAGTTCAACGGCCATGTCTTCCTCCTGGAGGAGGATACCGATCGGGCCAGATCCCTTGACCCGGATGCTATCATGCCGGCCCCGGGCTTTGAGGTCTGCGACCAGCACGGGAGGTTCTACGTCTCGGGCTACGCCCTCAGGACAGAGCCGGATGGATCCTGCATATTCCTCGATGGCGGCCGGTGCAGCATATACGACCAACGGTTCTCCATCTGCCGGGTCTACCCCTACATGCTCCACCGCGAGGCCGATGAGACAGGCACGGTCGACTGGCGGCAGATCAGCGGCCTGAATGAGCACGGGTGCTACAACACCCCGCTTGATGACGCTACATGCGCCCGCATCGCCCGGGAGACCCGTGAGTACGAGGCAGCGTTCCTCGACCAGGAGATCCGGTTCCAGAGAGCTCTCCGCGACCTCTTCGCTCATGAGAAACTCCGTTACGTCCGGAGAACCTACGATCTCAGGATGCGCGACTTCCTGAGAGGTGCAGAGGTCGAGGTCCGGGTCTTTCACCGGGGCCGGTTTGAGCCGCACCGGATCACCCGCAACGTGTACGGGTGAACCTTTATAGTGCCCTGCCCCAACCGATGACTCACTATGGAGCGTGAGTATGATCTCATCGTCATCGGGACCGGCGTCGCCGGCTCTGACGTCGCCTGGCACTGCCGGGATGCCGGTATGCAGGTGGCGATCACCGACCACCGGGGCTACGGGGGGACATGCGCCCTCCGGGGGTGCGTCCCAAAAAAGATTCTCGCGAGTGCCGCCGGACTGGTTGCGAGCGCCAGAAACCTCAGGGGAAACGGGGTATCAGGCGACCTCTCGATCGACTGGCCGTGTCTGATAGCGTTTGAGCGATCACTCATCGACCCCATCCCCGGGCGGAAAGAGAAGGACTTTCAGGAGGCGGGGATCCACACCTACCACGAACGTGCCCGGTTTGTCGGTCCGAATCAGGTGGCGATAGGAGATAGGGTCTTTTCGGCGCGCTACATCGTTATCGCCACCGGCGCACACCCCCGACCGCTCGGCGTCCCCGGCGCTGACCTCGTGACGCTGAGCGACGACTTCTTCTACCTCGAAACACTCCCGGAGCGGATCGCCTTCATCGGTGGCGGCTACATATCGTTTGAGTTTGCGCACCTCGCCGCCAGGGCCGGGGCGAAGGCGATCATCCTCCAGCGGAGCGACCGGGTTCTCTCGGGGTTCGATCCTGTTATCGTCGATCGGCTGGTCCGGGCATCAGAAGAGATCGGTATCGACGTTCGGCTGAACAGGCCGCTCATATCAGTCGAGAAGGCCGGTGACAGCCTCCTGGTGCGGGCCGGTGAGGAGACGATCGAGGTGGATATGGTTGTCCACGGGGCAGGAAGGGTCTCTGCGATCGAGGATCTCGATCTTGCGGCCGGAGAAGTCGAGACCGATCGGCGCGGGATCCGGGTCAACGACTACCTCCAGAGCAGATCAAACCCGGCCGTCTACGTGGCCGGTGATGCGAACACAAAGAGCCCGCAGCTGACGCCGGTAGCGGTGATGGATGCCCATATCGTCGCCGACAACATCATCCACGGGAATATCCGGACGCCGGACTACTCCGTCGTCCCGGGCGCAGTCTTCACACACCCGCCCATCGCATCCGTCGGGCTCACGGAAGCGGCGGCAAAGGAGAAGGGGGTGGCCTGTACCGTGAACGCCGGCGACCTCTCAGACCGCTTCACGAACCGGAGTATCGGGGAGAGGCATGCCGGCTACAGGATCCTGTTCGATGAGGACTCCCGCCGGATCCTCGGCGCCCACCTCATCGGGAGCGGCGCAGAAGAGGTGATCAACATCTTCGCCCTTGCGATAAAGCACGGGCTCACGGTAGACGATCTCGGGCTTGATGCCATCCCCTGGGCCTACCCGGGCCATACCTACGACATCATCCACATGGTCTACCCGATGGTGAGAAAGTAGGTACAAAAAAAGTACTGAAGAGGCCCGGACAGGGGTCTCTTCAGGCGTCAGCGCCCTCTTCGGCCGGCTTCTTCGCGGGCCGTTCGGGCTTCACGTAGGTTATGGTATAGCGGTCCACGACGTGCTCCACCGTCGGCGGGAGGTAATCCTGCTCCATCGTAAGACTCCCGAAGGGGCAGCTCTCGACACAGTCGCCGCAGGCGATGCAGCGCATACGGTCGATCTCCCAGATCTTCGCCTCCTTATCGAGGTGGAGCGCCACACACGGGCACCGCTTTGAACAGATCCCGCAGGAGCGGCACGTGGCAGGGTCGAATACGACATGTCCCCGGGTGATGGGGCTCGTCCGCGCCGGAACCGCAGGGTAGCGCCTGGTGACAGGCCCCCCGGCGAGGTTCCGGAGGACGGTTTTTGTCATCTCAAAGAGTCCCATACCTCACCTCTCCGTGCAGCTGATACAGGGGTCGATCGAGAGGACCACGATCGGGACATCGGCGAGCTGGGCGCCGGGGAGCATCTTCACGAGCGCCGGGACGTTTGCGAGTGTCGGCGTCCTGATACGGGCGCGGGCGAGATGTTTGGTGCCGTTGCCGAGCAGGTAGTGGACGACCTCTCCCCGGGGCTGCTCTACGCGGGAGAAATACTCGCCGTCCGGCGTTCCCCGCACCTTCACGTCGATCGGGCCTTCGGGTATCTCCTCGATCGCCCTCCTTATGATATCGATCGAGGAGTAGAGTTCACGGACACGGACGGCGCACCGGGCGTAGCAGTCCCCGGCGGTCTCGACGACCGCCTTGTACCCCAGTTCCCCGTATGCCGCATACCCGGTCTCACGCTGGTCGCTTGCAACCCCGCTCCCCCGGAGGGTCGGGCCTGCAGATCCGAGGGCGTAGGCCTCCTCTTTTGATATAACCCCGAGTCCCTGGAGGCGGTACTTCACCGTCTCATCGTTTAAGAAGACGTTACCGAGATCCCGGCACTCCTCCTCGAAGATATCGAGACCCCGGTGCATCTTATCGAGCATCTCCTGCCCGATATCGCGCCGGACCCCGCCGACCTTGCAGGTGCTCTGGATGATCCGCCCGCCGGTTGTGTCCTCAGAGACGTCGAGCACCCTCTCCCGGAGCTGCCATGACCGCATGAAGAGGTTCTCAAAGCCCATCCCATCCGCAAACAGGCCGAGCCAGAGGAGGTGGGAGTGGAGACGCGAGTACTCCGCCCAGATCGTCCGGAGATACCTTGAGCGGTCGGGAACCTCGATCCCCATGATATGCTCGATCCCCTGACAGTAGCAGAGCGCATGCATGAAACTGCATATACCGCATATCCGCTCAGCCACGTAGACGTACTCAGGGTACTCGCGTTTCTGCACGAGCTGCTCAAGCCCCCGGTGGATGTAGCCGATGGATGGGACTGCGTCCACAACGAGCTCATCCTCAAGGACGAGGTCGATGTGGATGGGCTCCGGCAGAACCGGGTGCTGCGGCCCGAACGGCACGACTATACGTTCTGGCATGAGTCATCACCTCCGCTTCTCGTTATACTGAGCGGGTACTTCTCCGCGGTCCTGTAGAACGTTCCCTTGAAGTCGATGTTTATATCGGTCACGGTGATCCCGAAGAGGTCGTGGAGCTCGTTCTCGTAGACGAACGCTCCCCAGTAGATACCGGATATGCTCGGGATCTCAGCACCGGGCTCGACCGTCAGGCGGAGGTTTACGAGGTCGTAGTCCTTATCGAACGTATAGTTGATCTCGTACACGCTCTCCATACCCGTGCACCCGATCTGGACGATGCGGTAACCGCCGGCGTTGAGCGCTTCGACCTCGCGCAGGAGGTCTCCCGGCGCGATCTCTCTGATAATCTGCTCTTTCTTATCACTCATGTTGTCTCACCTGCTCCTTCCGCACGCCGTGCTTCTTCTTTCATCTGTGCCGCTCCCCCCATCTTCGCTCGCCTCTCCTCGAGGATACCGAGCGCCGTAACAACCCCGTCGATGATCTGCTCTGGCCGGGCCGCGCATCCCGGGACGTAGACATCGACCGGTATAACTTTGTCGATACCGCCGACGATGTTGTAGCACTCCCGGAATATACCGCCGGTCGCGGCGCACGCGCCGACCGCGATGACCACTTTCGGTTCGGGCATCTGCTCATAGATGTTCTTTACCACTTCCCGGTTCTTCGCATTGACCCCGCCGGTGATCAGCAGGAGATCCGCATGCTTCGGGTTGCCGGTGTTGATGATGCCAAACCGCTCTACATCGTAGAACGGAGTGAGGCACGCGAGCACCTCGATGTCACACCCGTTGCAACTGGATGCATCGTAGTGGAGAAGCCAGGGTGATCGCTTCAAGAATGCCATAGTACTCATGCACCTCCAAGCATCATATAGGAGAGGATCGCCAGGTTCGCGATCCCCAGTGCCG
>JAAYND010000145.1 GCA_012521035.1 Methanomicrobiales archaeon | reverse complement strand
GCTCAGCATCGTCCACCACAAGGGCATCCGCCCCGCTCTCGATCGCGGTGGTCGCGAGATCCTTTCTCCACGGCCTGATATCGACCCAGAACTGCTTCATCGCTCACGCTCCAGAGCATCGGCCGGGCTTATCCCTTCGTGCACCACCCGGCAGATCGAGCCTATGAACCGCCCGGGGTCGTCGCGCTGGAAGGCGTTCCTCCCCATGCAGACCCCGGCCGCACCCGCCGCGATGGCATCCCTGATGGTCGTGAGCGTCTCGAGATCCCCGCCCTTCTCCCCGCCGGCGATCATCACCGGCACCGAGCAGGCGGCGGTTATCTGGCGGAAGGTCTCCGGATCCCCGGTGTAGTTTGTCTTGATCAGGTCAGCCCTGAGCTCCTCGGCGACCCGGACGCAGTGCCCGATCGACTGCGGCGAATGAGGATCGATCCCCTCGCCCCGTGGGTAGATCATGATCAGGAGCGGTATCCCCCAGCGGTTGCAGTCCCGCACAACCGCGCCGGCAGACTCGATCATACGTGACTCATGCGGCGCGCCCAGGTTGATGTGGATCGAGACCGCATCGGCGCCGAGCGCGACCGCCTCCTCCACGGTGCAGACGAGCACCTTGTCGTTCGGGTCAGGGTTCATCGACGTGCTCGCGGAGAGATGCACGATGAGACCGATATCCTTCCCGCGCTTCCGGTGCCCTCCCTTCACCATGCCCTTGTGGAGCACGATGGCGTTCGCCCCGGCCTCGCTCACCTCACTGACGATCCCCGTCATGTTGCGGAGCCCCTCGATCTGGCCCATGGTAAACCCGTGATCCATCGGAATGATCACGGCGCGACCGGTGTTCCGGTCCATTATCCGCTCCAGGCGGATCTCTTTTCCAATCATCTTTATCACGCTCTAAGGATCTCTACCGCTTCCTCTGCCGACCGACCCTCATGGATTATCAGCGCTGCGGCACGTATCAGACGATCCGGCGCCTGATGCTGGAAGGCGTTTCTCCCGATCGATATCCCGGCGGCACCCCCTTCCATCGCGCCCTCCACAAGGTCAAGGATCGCGCGGTCATCGGTCTTTGAGCCACCCGCGACCACGACCGGCACCGGGCAGCCCCCTGTCACCTCCTGGAACGAGTCCGGATCCCCGGTGTAGACGGTCTTGACGATATCGGCGCCGAGTTCGGCAGCCACCCGCGCGGCAATCTTGACGCTCTCAACCTCGTGTTCATCCACGACCTTCCTGCCACGGGGGTACATCATCGCGAGGAGGGGCATCCCCCACTCCATGCATGTGATCGCGACCCTGCCGAGGTCTTCAAGCATCCGTGCTTCTGAGTCAGCCCCGACGTTGATGTGCACCGAGACACCGTCTGCACCCATCTTCAGGGCGTTTGTGACGGTGTTTACGAGCACTTTGTCGTTTGGGTCAGGGCCGATGCTGGTGCTCGCCGAGAGATGCATGATAAGGCCAACATCCCGGCCGTGCCCCCGATGGCCGTGCAATGCAAGCCCCAGGTGACCGACAACCGCGTTTGCTCCACCGTCAGCGACAAGGTCAATGGTCTTCCCGACATCGACCAGTCCTGGGATAGGACCGAGCGTCACGCCGTGGTCAAGCGGCACGATGATGGTCCTCCCGGTATTCCGATCCATAATACGTTCCAGACGAATCTCTTTTCCTCTCATACCTGTAATCTCCTCCGGATTCTGAGTAAATACAATATCCGGAATGGTTCAAAACCGGGTAAAATCGCTATAGAACGCTGCCGCTCCGCTGTCACGGGTATCGGCGATTAAAAACTGGTATATTGCTTCTGCGAGGGTGGCTACTCCGTTAACCGAGGTAAAGGCAGTCACCGGCGAAAAAACATTCACCCTGCATTGTGGGTACCATTACTCACTCTCATATAAAAAGATGCCGGGAGATTACGCGATGCGGCAATCCGGACCCCCCGGTGGTGAGGTGGGCGGACCCCGGGCATTGATGGGTGTAGCCGCATGCGGGAGGGTGGGAAGGGGGTTATGCATCTTTCGATAACAACGCCTCCTGCCGCCGGTTGGTTCATGGGGACGAGAGAGGCTATATCGCGAACATTTGCCGGAAAGAAGTATTGGGGAGAGATCTACTTCCGGCCGCCTTTCCGGAATGCTATGACATCGCCTATAGTCATCGTCATCCGCCCCGGTCCGCCGGTGGAGGCAGCGTCCTCGGCAGAGTCGATCAGCCTGATACCGAGCGCTTTCTCAAGCTTTCGCCGGACATCATCTTCAGGGATGAGATCGCCCTTCTCGATCTTTTTGATCAGGATTTCACGCTCTTTAACTTCCTGCGCAAGATCGAGGGTGGACCACCCCTTCTCCTCCCGGGCGGCGCGGATCCGGTCAGCGTAGTCTTCGACGATCTCTCCCTCCATCAGGTCAAAGACGTCCCGCGCCCGCCTTCTGGTCTGCGTGACCGCGATACCTGTCTTTTTATGGACAATTCTCTGTCGCGATTGCTGGACTTCTGTACCGTGTTTCGCACATCGGACACAGACACAGAGTTCTGCACCCTCGATCTGAATGGTTTTTGGTGGTCCCTGTATGGGGGCGCCGCATAGTTCACACTGCATAAGTCTCGCAAACAACTTTATATTCATTTTAACCTATATAATTAATCGAGGAGACCCATGGGAGATATCGCTCGGCATGCACCAGAGAAGGATACCGGTGAAGACATCTACCAGTATCTCCTGGAACGGATAACCAACCTTGAAAACCGAAACCTGGAGCTACGCGAACAGTTCCGTCAGATAGAGTCCGAGAAACGATATATTGAGACCCAGAAGATCCGCTACGAACGCGAACTACGCAAATTAAAGAGCGAGATTGAACAATTACGAAGCCCCCCCCTTGTTATCGGGACGGTAACGGATGTGATCGATAACAACCGGGTGATTGTGCGGAGCAGCGCAGGGCCACGGTTCCTGGTCCGTACATCACAGCTTATCGACCCCGATCTCCTCAAACCCGGTGCACGCTGCACGCTTAACCAGCAGTCCCTTGCCATCGTGGATGTGCTTCCCACAAGCTACGACGCGCAGATCTACGGCATGGAACTGGTTGAGTCTCCGGAAGAGACCTACGAGAACATCGGCGGTCTTGGACCGCAGATCGAGGAGGTCAGGGAGGCGGTTGAGCTTCCCCTGACAAAGCCGCACCTCTTCGAGAAGGTCGGGATCTCTCCGCCGAAGGGCGTGCTGCTCCACGGGCCGCCGGGCACAGGGAAGACCCTCCTTGCGCGGGCGGTGGCCCATCACACAAACGCACACTTCCTCCGCGTGGTCGGTTCGGAGCTTGTGCAGAAGTACATCGGCGAGGGGGCGCGCCTGGTCAGGGAGCTCTTCGACCTCGCGAAACAGAAGGCTCCCTCGATCATCTTCATCGATGAGATCGATGCGATCGGCGCGCACCGGAACGACTCGACGACGTCGGGAGACCGCGAGGTCCAGAGAACGCTGATGCAGCTCCTGGCCGAGATGGATGGATTTGAGGACCGGGGTGATGTCAAGATCATCGCCGCGACCAACCGGATCGACATCCTCGACCGCGCGCTTCTCCGCCCGGGCAGGTTCGACCGGATGATAGAGATACCACTCCCCGACCACGAGGGGAGGTTTGCCATCCTGATGATCCATACCCGGAACATGAACCTTGGCGAGGACGTCAACCTCTCAGAGGTGGCCCGGCTCACGGAGGGCAAGAACGGCGCTGACCTCCGGGCGATATGTATGGAGGCGGGCATGTTTGCCATCAGGATGGAGCAGGATACAGTCGGTCACGAGGACTTCATGAAGGCGATCGATAAACTCTCGCTCGACTTTGACCGGCACCATTTCCATACCACCTATGGCGAGATGTTCGCCTGAATAACTCCTTTTTTCTCCCGGATAACCGGCAGAATGGATGATCTTCAGTCTCTGGTTCGTGGTTTCAGCTCGATCTCATCAAACGTCACGACGTGTGAGTCGACGACATCGCCCCGGTCATTTGCAAAGATCTGGACAAAGATCTCGGCGGTCGCGTTCTCCAGGGACGTGACGTCCCCGTGTTCCGCCTTTACATTGAAACCGAGAGACTCCAGCTCTTCACGGACAGCGGCCCGGGTGTGATAAGTCGAGAAGATCTCTCTGACTCTCGCGATGGTGTTCTGTTGTTCCTCCCTATCTGTAGCCATATCTTCCCATACAGCCCTGCGCTATATTAACATGCTCCCGTGGGTCCTGGCAGACTGCCGGCCACCTCTCTCTGGAGTTCACTCCCGGCCCGACCTCTCTTCCGTGGATCAGGTCGCATCTTCCCGGGTGGGTATTGCCCCGGGATCCCGCGCCTCATAGCCTGCATCCTGCATTTAACTCTCCTCCAGGGCCCTTTGTACCAGAGTCAAAGTCTTCCAGCATGGTCTATCCTGGTTCCTGCCGGGGAAGAGGCACCCCATAGCACGCCCTTGCACCAGAGTTAATACCGGGAGGAGCAACCTATCAGACAGACGTGATGGATATGGTTTCACCGTTGATTCTGGTCAATCTGAAGACCTACCACGAGGGTATGGGTCAAAACGCTCACCGGATCGCTGCCGCGGCCGAGGCCGTGGGGAAGGAGAGCGGGGTCGTCATCGGTATCGCCCCGGTCTTCACCGAGATCCGCCCGATGAGTCAGCACCATGCAATACCCGTATATGCCCAGCATATCGATGCGATCGCTCCCGGCGCTCATACCGGTCATATTCTGCCTGAGGCAGTCAGGGCGGCGGGCGCCCACGGCACCCTGATCAACCACTCCGAACGGCGCCTCACCCTGGCCGATATCGACGCCGGCGTCCAGGCCGCGAGAAGACTCCACCTCGAGTCGGTCGTCTGCACGAACAACGACTCCACCAGTGCTGCCGCAGCAGCGCTCCGGCCCGATTATGTGGCGATCGAGCCCCCTGAGCTGATCGGGAGCGGAGTATCGGTCTCAAAGGCAGACCCCGGGATAATCGAGCGTTCCGTAAACGCCGTCAGGGCGGTGAATCCGGACGTGAGAGTCCTGACCGGGGCGGGGATCCAGTCAGGCGAGTGCGTAAAAATAGCAGTCGACCTCGGAACCTCCGGCGTCCTGCTGGCATCGAGCGTCGTCAAGGCCGACGACCCCGGGGCGGTCCTCCGGGATCTCGTATCATTGATATAGAGGAGAGACACCTCCCCAATTTTGCGGGCATCGGTGTGGCGGTTCGCCATGCTGCCGGGAAATCTCCGTAACGAGGGGTGGTGCGCTTCCTGCCGGCATCCTGGCAGAAAGGGACTCATCCATTGATCTCCGTGGAGTCCCTTCACCCACCCTGCGCCCGGCGCTGGCCGCGCACAAGGACGGGGCATCTGCATGGGTGCAAAGCACCACGGTCCGGCTCATCCCCTGCCGGTGCCCTCTCACGCTATCAACGATATCAGATCGTGTTTGGTGATGACGCCACATACCTTCCCTCTCTCGAGCACCAGGACCGCGTGGTTGTGATGCAGGAGATGGACGATCGTATCGATAGGGGCTGTCGGAGGGAGCGCCGGGAAACCGGGTTCCATACAGTCTCTGACCAGTTTTTGATGTGTCTGGTGGAACCCCCCCTCTTCCATGGCGCTCATGATCGCTGATTCCGATATACAACCTACCGGCACCTCGTTATCGAGTACCGGTAACTGAGAGATACTGTTCCTGCCCATAATCTCGACAGCGCGGTTGACAGGATCATCAGGGGCGACAGAGAGCACAGGTGAGGTCATCACATCGGCCGCCGTGATCGCCGAGCGTTCCGCCGCCTGCAGGACTTCTACGATCTTTGCGAGCGTGCTGACCCTCGGATCCACACTGCCGGACTCGATCCGCGCGACCATGGACTGACTTATCCCGGCCATGCGGGCCACATCTGCCTGTTTTAAACCCATACGGATTCTTTTTTCCCGCAGTTCGGCAGGGGTGGGGATCTCCATATTATTACTATTAGTAATTTTTTTACTTAAGCATTTGCTCTCCTGGTACACAGACCGTCCCTGGAAAGAATGGCACCGATGTGAACATACGAAGGGCAAAAAAGGCGAACCGCTCAAGGAGGAGATAGCAGGGAGTGGGAGGAGTAAGCCTCCTTCTGTTCTGTGCGGCATTCAGCTACGCGCCATACCCGGGCGGATACCAGACGATCCATCTGCCCTATTCTGGTTTGCACCCGCAGGGATTCACCGTTTCATCGCATCCCGCCGCTACGTTCAACGAGTTATTTGCGCGAATAACTCGCACATCTCGCCCCCGTCAACGGAGACTCAGTCGTTTCATCACTGTCAGCGGGCCGTGTCGTTTCTGTGTCATTGCCGTGACTCTCGCCACCCGCACTTGCGTGCGGCTGCGTGTCTGGCCGGTGGGAGGACTTTCCTCAGCGGCACAGGATATGTGCCACCGTCGGCCGCACTCTCCCTCTCCTATATAATATTCACGGGAGGGAATATATATCTGTGGTCGCCTGCCCTGACCGATCTCCGCATCCGGGCACAGGCCCGGACAGGTCGCGCACACCGCGCAGAACCGTGCGAAGGCCGGTGTCGGGGGCATGCCAGGCGAGATGGATGGTGGCACCCCCTCAAGCTCAGGATAGGTTTATATGCCGGGGCCAGGATCCTACCACGAGTATCACTATGGGGGGAAGTGAGGGCTGTACACATCTTGAGCTTGCGGCAATTTTTGCAGCATTCGTTGCCGTCACCGCGCTTTTTTCGTTCATCTCATTCGGGGCGGGCGCCTCGGGAGGTGGACCAGCGGCTGGTGCGGGCATATACCCGGTTCTGGCCGCGAATGAGTCAAATCTCGCGCTTTCCGGAGAGATCACCGGCTCCCTCCTGGCTCCGGAACCGGCCAGCACCTGTATCGATACTCTGACCTTCCGCATCACTCACACGGGGGAGGGCGAGGCCATCGATCTCTTCCGGGTCACCGTGACGGTCATGGCAGGAGACTACCTCAAGATCCTCGCGCGGTCCGAAGACGCTCTCCCGGGACCGGGGATGTGGACGGTGATATCCCCTCCGGGCAGTGATGCGTTCCTTTCCGCCGGGGAGGGATGCACGATCCGGCTCCATCTCGATCGCCCGGTTCCGACCGGCGGTGACCTGACCATCAGGGTGCGCCCCGAAGGGTGCAGACCCTGCACGATCACCGGGCCGGTCAGGGTTTCTGCGGCCGGCGCAGACCCTCTCTTTTCTGCAAAAAACTAAAAGTATTCAATGCCTCACGATCCATTCTGATAGCAATGCTGACCCCAAAAGAAGGTAAAGTTGCAGTGGATCTGGCGAGGAACAGCATCGAGCGAGCCGTAAGAGGTGATCGGAGAATGCCACTACAGAACTTCCCGGCGGTATTTCAGGAGAAGCGCGGTGTCTTTGTCACAATCACGCGGCAGGGGCAACTCCGCGGATGCATCGGCCTCCCGTACCCTACAGCGCTACTCGGTGAGGCGATCGTCGAGGCGGCCGTATCAGCAGCCCTTGAAGACCCTCGTTTCATGCCCGTATCTTCGCGAGAACTCGGTGATATCGATCTCGAGGTGACGGTGCTCACAGAACCCCGGGAGCTCGATTGCCCCCCGGAAGAGCGACCTGGCTGTATCGAGGTCGGGAGGCACGGCCTGATCGTCAGCGGTCTCGGTAGAGGCGGCCTTCTCCTCCCGCAGGTTCCGGCGGAGTACGGCTGGACCAGTGCCGAGTTCCTCGACCAGACATGCCTCAAGGCAGGACTCCCGGTCGGATGCTGGAGGCGCGATGACGTCACCATACAGGTCTTTGAGGGGCAGATATTCAACGAAAAGGCGGTTTACCCCGAATGACAATCACTTTTGAAGTCATACACAAAGATATCGCCGGAAGGGTCGGCAAGCTCAGGGTGAACGGTAAGGCGGTCCGGACGCCCGCGCTCCTCCCGGTCATCAACCCTCACCTTCCCCTGGTGACCCCGCGCGAGATGCAGGAGATGGGGGTCGAGGCCCTGATCACGAACGCCTACATCTTCCGACGGAGCACGGAGTTCTGCGACAGAGCACTCACTGAGGGGCTCCACAGCGTCCTCGACTTCGACGGTGTCATCATGACCGACTCCGGATCGTTTCAGCTCTCGGTCTACGGCGAAGTCGAGGTGAACAACCGGGAGACACTCGAGTTCCAGCAGGCGATAGGAAGCGATATCATAGTCCCCCTGGATATCCCTACCCCGCCGGATGCAGGCAGGGAGAGGGCGGGCCGGGAGCTCGCGACCACCATGGACCGGATCCGGGAGGCTCGCGAGATCTTCCCGGACGCAAACCTCGCAGGACCGGTGCAGGGCGGGATCTTCCCCGACCTCCGCGAAGAGGCCGGTCGCGCCGTCCAGGATCTCGGGATATCGTTTTGCCCGATCGGCGCCGTTGTGCCGCTGATGGAGAACTACCGCTACCAGGACCTGGTGGAGGTCGTCCTCGCGGCCAAACGCGGTCTCTCCCCGGCGACTGCCATCCACCTCTTCGGTGCCGGCCACCCGTCGATGTTCGCCCTCGCCGTCGCTATGGGATGCGACCTCTTCGACTCAGCCGCATACGCCCTCTTCGCCCGGGAAGGGCGTTATATCACCCCGCACGGGAGCTACAAGATCGATGAACTCGCAGAACTTCCCTGCTCCTGCAGAGTCTGCCGGTCGATGACCGCTGATGAACTCCGCCGGTCCGATGACCGGGAGCGGCTGCTCGCTCTCCATAACCTCCATGTCACCCTTGCAGAGATCGCCCGCATCAGGCAGGCGATCCAGGATGGGACACTCTGGGAGGTGGTCGACGAGCGGTGCCGGAGCCACCCACGCCTCCTCGCCGGTTACCGGAAACTCCTCGCCCATACACCCGAACTCGAGCGCTACGACAGCATCTCCAAGCGCCGGTTCTTCTACTGCGGGTCGGAGACCTGCCGGCGGACCGAGGTGCTGCGCTACCACAGGGTCATTCCCCGCATCTCCGTCGGGGAACGGGTACTGATCTCGTTTGACGGCAGAGAGATCCCCGGGTTTGACACAGTGCTGAACTTCAAGCCCCCCTTCGGGCCATACCCTGTGGAACTTGCGGAGACGTTCCCGATCGGCCAGAGCGAGGTTCCGGATTGGGATGTGGATATGGTCAGGTCCGGGTGCGTCGGTATCCGTGCCCTGATGGAAGGGCACCCGACGAGCCGGTTTGCCATCCGGTGTGGTGATGCGTGGGCAGAGATCGTCCGCGAGGAAGTCCCCGGAGCGGAGGTGTACCATGAGCAGGTATGAGGCAGTGAAGCGCGATGGTCTCGCGCGGATGGGGACGTTTGAGCACGATGGAGAGATCCTCTCTCTCCCTGCCACCCTCGATACCGATGCTCTCTTCCCCGCGCTCGATGGGCGGGCGCTCTCAAACGTCCCTCTCTCCTCGGGGAAGGCGTTCGTCAGGGACTTCTTCTCCTCAGGAGGGGGGGAGCAACCGGTGGCTGTCCACCCGCTCGCCCCGGAAGCACCGCAGTCAGGCGACTGCACACTGGTCTCAAACTGGCATACGGTGCTCAATAATCCGAGGAACTACGCAACATGGCTCGCCGGTCTGAAGGAGGATGTCCCGCCGGATACCGCGTGGTACGCACCGGCAGTGGCGCTCCCCTCGACCGCCTGCCTCCTCATATACTCAGGCTTTGACCTCTTCGACTACCGCGCCGTCGACCTTGCGTCAGCACAGAAAAGATTCTGTCTGCCGGAAGGAGAGTTCTCCGCCTCGATGATGGAGACCGGGGTCTGCGGGTGTGAGGGCTGCCGGGCCGGCGACCTTGCGCAGCACAACCGCATCGCGCTTGACCGTGAGATCGCGCTCGTGCGCCACTACATCGAAGCCGGGAGGCTCCGGGAACTGATGGAGGCGCGGTGCCGCGCAAGCGCCGCACAGGTCGGCATCCTCCGGTTCCTTGACCAGAACTACGAGTTTATGGAGCGCTCCCTCCCGGTGGCGCGGGCGGTGCCGATGCATGCCAACACAGTCGAGTCACAGAACCGGGCCGAGATCCGGCGGTTCGCTGACCGGGTGATCGAGCGGTTCATCCCCTCCCGGACCGATGTTGCGGTCCTCCTCCCCTGCTCAGCGCGGAAACCCTACTCCTTCTCACGGAGCCACCGGCTCTTCATGAGCACGGTGAACCGGCGGGCGCATGAACTGATCGTCACATCGCCGCTCGGCCTCGTGCCCCGGGAACTTGAGCGGGTCTACCCGGCCGGCCACTACGACGTGCCGGTGACCGGCTACTGGGACCGGGAGGAGTGCGCCTTTATCGCTGATATACTCGCCCGCTACTTTGCCGCGCACCCCTATAACCGGGTGATCGCCCACCTCGACGGAGGGGCGCTCACCGTCGCGGAGATGGCGGCAGAGACCTGCGGTATCGATCTCGAGGTGACATGCCGGGGCCACCCGACGTCGCCGGAGTCGCTTGCGGCGCTCTCTGCCGCCCTTGAGGGAGAGCGCCGGGTGCAGACAGACACCATCCGGGGCACGGTCTCCTGGCAGTTCGCGACCGATATCAACACAAAAGGACTCTCCCTCCGGGGCAGGAGCATGCAGATGGCGGTCCTCCGCGGAAGACAGCAGCTCTTCAGCGTCGACGAAGGGACCGGACTCTTCCGCCCGACGTTTGAGGGGTGGCGGATGATCCCGGAGGGCTACCGGGTCAGGATCGATGCGTTCGTGCCGCAGGGCGATGTCCTCGCCCCCGGTGTCGTGGACTGCGATCCCCGGATACGGGAGGGTGATGAGGTCTTCGTGGAAGGACCGCTCGCGGTTGCCACCGGCCGGGCGATGATGGGGGCGGACGAGATGCTCCGGTCGAAGCGCGGGGTCGCGGTGAGGGTGCGGAAGACGAAGAGAATGGAGGAGTAGGAAGGCTCTCCCTCTGATCCCAATTTTCAACACTCATCCACGCTATTTTTGTGATACAGGCGGTATTCATGAATCTGAAGTCTCGTATCGGGGGATGCGAGATAATTTTCCCTTAAAACAAACGACGATCATCTGGCAAGAGAGAGTCTGCTGGGCCACATTAACTGTAAATGGAGATGTGCATACTCTGTTTCCTGCTCATAAAGTAGAGTCCGCTCTCTCCACCCTAAACTGTTAAATGGTACCTGAGCATTATGGGGGCTATGAATCTGGGTGGCAACGCAGGGTGGGACACTTCGTTCTGTCCTCTGGGGAGGGTCGAAAGTTCCGATATTGGGCGGCCCGGATATAACGCTGGCATGAATTATAGAGGTGATCTTTTCCATGAAGATGAGATCAGAATTTTTCATAGGTTAAGCATGATGCTGCCCGCACTAGAGAGATTTTCCAATTGAGCAGGTATCAGACTATCCCCTCCCGACAGGGGTCTGCCTTCCAGTCATGGGTAGGTGGCGATATCCAGCATCGACGATCTTGCGCTGCGGATCATCATCTCGCGATGCCGTGTGGAGGTCAGAATCACAGAGGGGAAGGAATCATCACATGGTTCAGTAACAGCGTTTGAGGAGATAAGCAGGAGATAAAAACACCATGTCCGTGTTGCAGCGTTCCGGAGAGAGAGGAGGATGCGTGTATGTTGCCGTAATCATCATGGTAGTAGCCATGTGCGTTGTCATGCTATTCCTGCACCTCCAGCCATGGGAACTGGATCCCTCTGGCCTACGAGAACCGGGGATACTGACTTCCGGAGTGTCAGCGATGACAGAATTCACAATCACTGTTGCAGCGAATGATAGCAGTGCAGCATCGAAATCCAGAGCAGACTATATTTGTGATGGTATTGACGATCAACATGAGATTCAGGCTGCGATTGATGCTCTTCCCGCCAGAGGTGGGACCGTCCAGTTGACTGAAGGGACATTCAATTGTGCGGGAAGCGTCCTGCCCCGTACGCATACGATCCTGAAGGGTAAGGGTGATCAGACCACTCATCTTGTCTTTACAAATAGCGGTTTGATCTGGTTAAAAGACGACTTTATCTTGCTGGAAGGTTTCCGGGTGACCGGTTCTGGCTATTCCGGGAGATCAGTACACATGGGTGTTCTGTATATCACGGCAAGCCATATAGGGATCAGGAACATCACCGCCACAGCGGATAACTCCATCCAGGCTGTATTTTGTGTGCATTCTACTAAGGAATATAATAAGAATATTGAGTACATTACGTTCACCGGTTGTGTGGCCGATGAGCCCGGGACGTTTGGATTTCTTCACAGCTCGTGGGACACCAACCATAAGGTGCACAAGAATATCCGATACACTGATTGTAAAGCAATAAATTGTGGTCGATACAGTGCCTACAATCCCTGGGTAACCGGGTTTGATTTCGCAGAGTTAAACGACATCGAGAACCTTCGGGTGACCCGATGTATCGCTGAGGGTTCTTTTGAGTCCGGATTCCACTTTGAGTGGGGTCCCGTCAAGAGGGACGTCATCCTTACTGACTGCATCAGCAGAAACAACGGTCAAAAACCGTTCCCGGCGACCTACAGTCTGAGTAACGAGAATTACTTCGGGTGTGGTTACTACGCACCGAGAGGTCAGTACACGTTCAACAACTGCATCGCAGAGGGGAATAGTGCGTATGGGTTCTTCCTCAGCTACCCCGACGGGGTCTACCTGCACAGCTGCATGGACTTTGAAACAGGCGGGGGAAAGACCGATTATTCAGCGGTAAAACCGACAGCGTTCTTCATAGTGCAGTCACAGTTGACGGATGCCAACCCCTCGATCGTCATGGAGGACTGTACCAGCATCAATTCCCATGGTCGTGGTCTCTATGCAACGCTCGTCGATCACGTTCAGGTCAGGAATTTCACAATGGTCAACCCGGGTGGCATTGATGGGATCGGCGCCCTGATAGGAGATCCGGCACTGGGAGGGCATGTGGTTAATTCCGTGTTTGATGTGCATGCGACAGGAAATGCGGTAAAGACACTCGTCAGTGTGAACGGTGCAACAAACTCCAGGATCACTGGAACTATCGTGTCGGATGTTGAAAATCCGGTTCTCGTTGATGGAACGGTTCATGGAAGTCCAGCAGTAACCATGAAGATTCAATCTGGCTATTCTATCGTTCAACTGGATCAGGATGACCGGTCTTATGTGTGACCCCGGGAGGCGTTATAAAAACTGAGAATATTTCGCAGAGGCGCCTCCTATTGATCCTGAAGTGAACCCGGAGGAGGAATGTCTATACTTGCCGGATAAGCACACCCACCATCTTCTCGCGTCATGAGAGTTTCGTATGAAAAAGTGTCGCCTCTTTTTCGTCGGGTATACTTGAAGTTCAGATGATAATCAGCCATCTTCAAGCTTCTGCAGAACCGTCGTGCCACATACTGACCCGTACTCGCGCAGAGATGATTTCCTGGATGGCTATAGGGTCGTATGCAAGTCTCTGCTGTCCCATCAATAGATAAAATTTTAGTATATATGTATTTTCTTTATGTTTATAGTATAATTCGGTTTAATTTCAAATTTATTCCATGCAAATCTATCAAATATTGGATTTTTGTAGTTTATATTATCAAAACGAAATAAATAGTTATTTATATTATAACTCACTGATAGTGAATATCGCCCGAACGAGGTGATTTATTGGGAAGTAAACGAACAGTGATGCTAGTTATTGCAGTGCTACTGATATTTGGCATGATTCCATCTGTTGGGGCACTAGAATCTGGTACGGTCACGATAACCGTGGCTGCAAGCGACAGTACCAGCACAGTGAAGGCTCAGGCGGACTATGTCTGCAGTGGGTCAAACGATCAGGCGAAGATTCAAAGTGCTATTAATGCCCTCCCCGCTCGCGGGGGAATCGTTCAGTTGAGTGAAGGAACGTTCAATTGTGCGGGAAGTATTCTACCCAAAGCACATACGACCCTGAAAGGCAAAGGCGATGATAAGACCTTTATTCGGTTCACAAATGACGGAATTTTACGGGTCGATACTGAATATGTGATGCTGGAAAACTTCCATGTTCAGGGTACTGGTTACAGGGCATCACGTGACGCTGGCGTGGTGTACATCCGTGCCAGTCACAATGCAGTAAAGGATGTCACCGGTACTGCAGACAGTACCATTCAGGCACTCTTCTACGTTCGCTCTGTTGGTATCGGCAACAAGAATATTGAGGATATTGAGTTTACCAGAGTGGTTGCGGATAGTCCCGGAACATATGGATTTATCCACAGTTCGTGGGGCACCAACTACAAGGTGCACAAAAATATCCGGTACGCTGATTGTAAAGCAATCAATTGCGGTCGATACAGTGCCTACAATCCCTGGGTTACCGGGTTTGACTTTGCGGAGTTAAACGATATCGAGAACCTGCGGGTAACAGGATGTATCGCTGAAGGTACTCTTGAGTCCGGGTTCCATTTCGAATGGGGTCCTGTCAAGAAAGACATCGTTCTCACCGACTGTATCAGCAGGAACAACGGTCAAAAACCGTTCCCGGCGACCTACAGTCTGGGTGGCGAAGACTACTTTGGGTCCGGTTACTACGCACCGAGAGGTCAGTACACGTTCAACAACTGCATCGCAGAGGGGAATAGTGCGTATGGGTTTTTCTTCAGCTACCCTGATGGTGTCTACCTGTACAACTGCATGGATCTTGAAACAGGTCGAGGAAAGACTGATTACTCAGCGGTGAAACCAACAGCATTTTTCATCGTGCAGTCACAGTTGACGAATGCCAACCCCTCGATCGTCATGGAAGACTGTACAAGCATCAACTCTCACGGTCGTGGTCTCTATGCAACTCTCGTCGATTATGTCCAGATCAAGAACTTCACGATGATCAACCCGGGCGGCATCGATGGGATCGGTGCTTTGATCGGGGATCCCGCACTGGGAGTGGGTTTTGTTTCCTCAAACGTTGATATCCATGCCTCGGGGGACAGGGCGCCTCGCCTCGTCACGGTTAACAGTGCGTCCAATTCAAAGTTCACCGGGAGTATTGTATCCGATGTGGCGACACCGTTCACCATAGCGGGAAGATCGACTAAAAACGTCGTAGTTGAAGGGGTCAAGACGACCTCGAATACACTTCCGGTGGGTTCGACAGGAATCACGACACGTGACGTCGATGCGAGTGCGGTCAGGATTGTTAACTGTGCAGTTGTCAGGCCCGGTAGCATTCCTGCCCCTACTCCCACACCCACTCTAACTCCAACCCCGGATCCAGCCCAGAAGGCTTATAAAGCACACACGGTGCCTGGCCGTATCAATTTCATTGATTTTGATTACGGAGGAGAGGGTGTTGCGTATCATGATACCGATGTGGGCAACCAGGGCG
>JAAYND010000144.1 GCA_012521035.1 Methanomicrobiales archaeon | reverse complement strand
TTTGTCGCACAGATCGTCGTGCTCCACCACCCCAGCGCCCTGACCGTCGGCTACACCCCGGTCTTCCACTGCCACACCGCTCAGATCGCGTGCACCTTCATCGAGCTTCAGAAGAAACTCGACCCGCGCACCGGCCAGGTTAAAGAAGAGAACCCCACGTTCCTCAAGACCGGTGATGCTGCGATCGTCAAGATCAAGCCAACCCGCCCTCTGGTCATCGAGAACGTCAAAGAGATCCCCCAGCTTGGGCGGTTTGCTGTCCGTGATATGGGTTCTACCATCGCGGCTGGTATGTGCATCAACGTAACGCCGAAGCAGATGAGATAACGGTACCTATATTTTTTGGTGGCAAATATGCAGAAAGCCAGAATACGTCTTTCAGGGACTGACTTCGAGAAGATCGAGATGGTCTGTGACAGGATCAAAGAGATAGCAGAGCGAACCGGCGTCAATCTGGCAGGTCCGATCCCGCTGCCCACGAAGAAACTCGTGGTGCCCACCAGGAAGAGCCCTGACGGCGAAGGTACTGCAACCTGGGATCGATGGCAGATGCGGGTGCACAAGAGGCTCATCGATATCGATGCTGATGAGCGGGCGCTGCGCCAGCTGATGCGGATCCAGGTTCCTAAAGGCATCGGTATTGAGATTGTGCTGGAGAGTTGAGGTGAGAGCGGCGTGAGTGCCGCAGAGTTCACGGGATGGATCCGTGAACGTCTCTCGTTTGAGAGACTGTTTCTCCTCATACTTCTGGTCACAATTGTTCTTCGATTTTACTCCCTCGACCTGAAGTTATTTCACCACGATGAGGCCATCCACGCATGGTTCTCGTACAGGCTCCTGACTGAAGGGACCTACACCTATGACCCCATGTATCATGGGCCGTTCCTCTACTATACGACAGCCGGAATCTTCTCGCTCCTCGGGGACTCCGATCTTGTGGGCAGGATCCTCCCGGCACTCTTCGGTACCCTGATCGTTCCGCTCCTCTACCCGATCTACCGACTCGGCTACCTTGACCGGAAACAGACCCTGGTCGCGGCGCTCTTCCTCGCGGTCTCACCATGTATGGTCTACTTCTCCCGGTTCCTCCGAAACGATATCTACATCGCCTTCTTCACGCTGGCGCTGCTCGTTGCCATCCTCTACTACTTTGAGCGGGGAGAGATGAGGTACGCGCTGCTCGCCGGGGTGGCGGCGGGTTTCGGGATGTCGACAAAGGAGAATATGCCGATCGTCCTTCTGATCTTCGGGGCGTTCTTCCTCTACCTTGTCTGGACGCGGAAGGTGCGGTTGCCGGCCCACTGGATCAGGGATCTCGTTCTCGGTGGGGTCGTCGTGGTCGGGATCATGGCGGTCTTCTACTCGTCGTTTGGCGCGCACCCGGAGGTGCTCCTGGATGGGTGGATCAAGGCCATCGAACACTGGACCTCCATGCACCAGATGCAGCGGCTCGGAGGACCGCCGTACTTCTATATCCTGCTCTTCATTCTCTATGAGATCCCGATCCTGGCCCTCGCCGTCGTCGGAGTCCTGCAGTTCTTCGGCGTCCCGGGTGCCGTCGAGAGGTTGCGAAGGCGTCGCGAGGAGGCGGCGGGCGCAGAGGCGGTGGGGGGTGAAGAAGCCCCGGAGGGCGTGGAGGAGGAACCGCTCGCGCCGGAGACCCCGGGACTGTGGAGCCGGCTCCTCAACCGTGGCGATGCAACAGAGCCGGTCAACCGGCAGGAAGAGTTCGCGAGGTTTGCTATATTCTGGATGCTCGTATCACTTGCTGTCTATGCCTACATCGGCGAGAAGGTGCCCTGGCTGATCCTCCACCAGCTCCTGCCGATGGTATTTGTCGCGGTCTATGCGATGACCACGAGGAAAGCAGTCATCGCTGTTTTGGCGAGCGCCTTCCTGGTCGTTATGATGTTCCACGTAGCGTTTACGCCGGCGGATATCAATGAGCCGATCGTGCAGGTGCAGAACTCTGAGGAACTGCGAGAAGTCTTTGCAGAGATCGATTCCGCCGATCGGGTGGCTGTCGCGAGTGAGTCCTACTGGCCACTGCCCTGGTACTACCGGGGCGAGGCGGCCTCGAAACTGAGTTACTATAGCAGGAAGATCGATGAATCGTCGATCTACACGGGCGACTTCGATCTCG
>JAAYND010000143.1 GCA_012521035.1 Methanomicrobiales archaeon | reverse complement strand
GCGGTCAGGCGCGAGGGGACCGGCATATGGACATGCCGCAAGTGCGGGTTTAAGTTTGCAGGCGGCGTCTACGTCCCGGAGACCCCGGCGATGCGCATCGCTTCAAGGAGCATCGAGCGCTCGCTGCAGAAGGAGGTCTAACCGGTCGTGGCTGCCTACAAGTGTGCCCGTTGTAAACAGAAAGTGGAGATCGATATCAACATACGCTGTCCCTACTGTGGACACCGCATCCTTTTTAAGGAACGTGGAGCCGGAATAAAAGACCTGAAGGCCCGATGACGGTCGTCACGACGTCACGCAAACCCCTCCCCGAGGTGCGAACCCTCGCGCGGGACCTGGCGTTTGCGATCGGCGGAGAGTACGTCACCCGTGGAAAGGCGGGCATGCACGATCTCCTCGCCCCGGACCAGCCGCTCGTGATCGTCGCAAAGGCCGGCTCCTATTTTTCTATCCAGATCTTCTCCGGCGATAGAGATCCCGTGGATATCACCATCAGATCGTTTCGTGTCGAAGAGCGTGCGGGAGCGATCGCTCGTGGGGTTTTCGTATCGGAAGGCTCAGCCTGCGAGGCCCTCAGGGACTACATAGAACCCATATTCATCGATAAAGACCTCCCCGGCCGGCACCAGATCGTCTTTGATGGGAGGCAGCGGAGGCGCTACACCCTCGAGGTGGTCCCCTGACCCATACCGCGACGTTCCGGTTCATCACCGACGACGCCCGCGCCCTCTACCACTCCATCTGTCAGGAGGCCGGCGACGTCGGGGAGAGGTCATCGGTCTGTGTGAGGCTCGCAGGCGACGATACGCTCGTCCTTGAGGTGACCGCAAGCGACATACCGGCTCTCCGGGCGGCCCTCAACACCTGGCTGCGACTGGTCAATATAGCGGTCGAGGTGCGGGAGGCAGTCGCGGAGAGCCGGGTGCCGGCGGCGTGAGTTTTTCGGCGGGAGGCCGGGGAGGGGTTTTCGCTGATCCGGCGCCGGCCCTGATCTTACTTTTCGCTGGCGTCATCCCATACACTGGACCGAGGGGGATATCGCCTGGGGAGGGGGCCGGGGGAAGCCGGCCCCGAATGCACTTTTAGTCGGCCTCTCGCCATACCCCGCCCTCCTTCTCCCCCACCCCGCCCGCGCCTTCGGCGCTCCTCCCCCACCCTGGGGGCGGGGGCAGTAGTCGCGATATCCCCAGCAAGGGCACAAGCACGGGGAAGGCCGGTCCGGCCATGCCTTCGCCGGCATCATCCCACACGCCGTACCGAGGGGATATCATCTGGGGGTGGGGGCCGGGGAGGGGATCGCCCCTCCCCGCCGAGAAAAACCACACTGCCCCTCTCACAGGGCTCCCGCGCAGGATCGGGGGTTCTCGTGGCGAGAACCCGGGAAGGGCGCAGCCGGGGGGGAGATGACCTCGGACACTATTCTCCTACATTTCATACACCGCTCTCCTCTTCCCCCACCCCTCCCGCGCCTCCGGCGCTCCTCCCCCGCCCCGGGGCGGGGGCAGTGCAGGCGATATCCCCGGCAAGGGCACAAGCACGGGGAAGGCCGGCCCGGCCATGCCTTCGCCGGCATCATCCCATACGCCGGACCGAGGGGATATCACCCGGGGAGGGGCCGGGGAGGGAACCCCCTCCCCGTCAAAAAGAACCATACAGTCCCTCCACAGAGGATCCCGCCCCGGAGCGGGGGTTCTCGTGGCAAGAGCCCGGCAAGGGCGCAACCGGAGAAGCGCAGGCCGGGGGGAGGCGACCCTGATTGTGCGTTTCACAGGCATCTCGCCATACCCCGCTCTCCTCTTCCCCCACCTCTCCCGCGCCTTCGGCGCTCCTCCCCCGCCCGGGGCGGGGGCAGTAGTCGCGATATCCCCGGCAAGGGCACAAGCACGGGGAAGGCCGGCCTGGCCATGCCTCCGCTGGCATCATCCCACACGCCGTACCGTGGGGAATATCATCTGGGGGTGGGGGCCGGGGAGACTACCCCATACACTGCTTTCCCCCACCCTACCCGGCGCCAGCCCTATAACCCCGGAGGAGCCGGCCCCGACCCCGCCACCCTTCACCAGCAGCCTCCCACACACCGGACCATGGGCGGGCTTGCCCGAAAGACAAAACCCCGGATCAAAACCCGCATAATTATTCAATCTCCCCCCCATAGTTACCCCGAGGATTAACGAATGAAACCAGAAACAGAGAGACTGATCGACGAGTTCCTCGTCCATGCCGACGACCTGGGCGACGAGATCGTGGATGACGTAAAAGAGATGCTCGGCATTGTGCCGTTCATATTTACCATACTCCGGGACCGGCCGGAGATCTTCGCGCTCTCAACCATCGCTGACTACCGGACCTCCCGCCCCGAGTCCCTCGACGTAAAGACCGCCGAGCTGATCGCCATTGCTGCGGCCGCCTCGGCCGGCGCGGACAGCTGCCTGAAGGTCCACATCGGGGCCGCCCTGAAGGAAGGCGCATCCCGCGACGAGATCCTCGATACCCTCCTCATAGCGGCCATGATCGGGAAGACCCGGGTTCTCGCCTCCTCCCTGCGCCAGTTCCGGGACGTCTGCGGGATAGAGTAGGCCGCGCTCACCGGAGCCGGCCCGGAAACCGGCCCCGGGTATATGCTTTATCTGGTATTTTGCTCAAAACTCCCTATAATGAGCCAGACAAAGGCGACCCTCCGCCAGCAGGCAAAGGAAACACGATCCCTCATCCCCCCATCCCGGATATCCATACTCAGCAGGATCATCGGAAGAAGGCTCCTCGACCTCGTGAACGGTTTTGAGACCGTTATGGTGTATGCCTCAAAGGCCCCCGAGGTCGAGACAGAAGAGATCATCCAGGACTTGAACAGGCGGGGCGTGCGGGTCGTCGTCCCCATCATCGAGCGGGAGACCTGTAGCCTCCGCCTCTCGTACCTGCCTGACCCCTCCCTCCTCGTCCCGAGCACGTTCAACGTGCCCGAACCCCTGGGAAACGAGCTCCCGGCCCGCCCCGAGGACGTCCAGGTCATCGTCATACCGATGCTCGCATTCGATCGAGAGGGAAATCGCCTCGGTTATGGCGCCGGCTACTACGATCGTTTCCTCTGTCAGCATCCCCGCCCGATCAAGATAGGTATTGCTTTTTCCTGCCAGCAGGTGGAGAGCATCCCCGCCGATAAGAACGACGTGAAAATGGATTACATCGTTACCGAAATGGGAGTTATCCGATGTAACGGGAAAAGGGTGTGACGGAAAGTATTATATAATAGATTACACTTACCATAAGTAAGTGTAAAACAGGAGGAGACCGTTCACATGGCTGATACTGATTATATTGAGGTAACCATCAAGGAGGCGGCCCACGAGGACGCCGGACGCGGGATCGCCAGACTGAGCATCGACACCATGAAGGCGCTCGACCTTGTCAGCGGTGATGTCGTCGAGATCGCCGGACGCCAGAAGGCGGCAACGCTCGTCTGGCCCGGGTTCCCGCAGGACACCGGCAAGGCGATCCTCCGGATCGATGGCAGCACCCGGAGTAACGTCGGGTCCGGGATCGATGACAAGGTCCGGATCAGGAAGACCGAGGCCGGATACGCAAAGAAAGTGACCATCCAGCCGACCCAACCCATCCGCCTTGTCGGCGGGGAACAGTACCTGGGAAGGGTTCTCCGTGGCCGGCCGGTCACCGAGGGACAGCACATCAGGGTGAGCATACTCGGAAACCCGCTCACGTTCGTCATCGCGCGGGTGGCCCCGAGAGGCATCGCCATCGTCACCGACAGCACCGAGATCGAGCTGAAGGAGACCCCGTACGAACCCGAGAAGGGGCGGCGGGAGGCAGCGACCGACGTCCACTATGAGGATATCGGTGGCCTTGACCGCGAACTCCAGCTCGTCCGTGAGATGATCGAGCTCCCGCTCCGCCACCCCGAGCTCTTCGAGCGCCTCGGGATCGAACCCCCGAAGGGTGTCCTGCTCTACGGACCACCGGGGACGGGGAAGACCCTGATCGCAAAAGCGGTGGCGAACGAGGTGGATGCTCACTTCATCACCCTCTCAGGCCCCGAGATCATGAGCAAGTACTACGGCGAGTCCGAGGAACGGCTCCGGGAGGTCTTTGAGGAGGCACAGGAGAACGCACCCTCGATCGTCTTCATCGACGAGATCGACTCGATCGCACCCAAGCGCGAAGAGGTGAAGGGAGAGGTCGAGCGCCGTGTCGTCGCCCAGCTCCTGGCGCTGATGGACGGCCTGAAGACCCGGGGACAGGTTGTGGTCATAGCCGCGACGAATCTCCCCGATATCATCGACCCCGCCCTCCGGCGCGGTGGCCGGTTCGACCGCGAGATCGAGGTCGGCATCCCGGACACAAAAGGCCGGCAGCAGATCTTCCAGATCCACACGCGCGGCATGCCGCTCGCCGATGACGTGGACCTGAATGAGTATTCCCGTTCCACGCACGGTTTCGTCGGCGCTGACATCGCACTGCTCGCAAAGGAGGCTGCGATGCATGCGCTCCGCAGGGTCATACCGCACATCAAGATCGAGGAGGAGATCCCGGCCGAGATCATCGATGAGCTCCGGGTGACAAACGAGGACTTCATCGAAGCGCATAAACATGTCGAACCGAGCGCGATGCGGGAGGTGCTCGTAGAGATCCCCGATGTCAAATGGGAGGATGTCGGGGGGCTTGAGGACGTCAAGGCCGAGCTTGCAGAGGCCGTTGAGTGGCCGCTCAAATTCCCGGAGATATTCGATGCCCTGGAGACCGAACCCCCCCGCGGGATCCTGCTCTTCGGACCACCAGGAACGGGCAAGACTCTCCTCGCAAAGGCCGTCGCAAACGAGAGCGAGAGCAATTTCATCTCCATAAAAGGCCCCGAACTCCTCTCGAAATGGGTCGGTGAGTCGGAGCGCGGCGTTCGTCAGGTATTCCGGAAAGCGAGGCAAGCAGCACCGGCGATTATCTTTTTCGACGAGATTGATGCACTCATGCCAAAGCGCGGAGCTTATATAGGATCATCGCACGTAACTGAAAGTGTGGTAAGCCAGATCCTGACAGAGCTCGACGGCCTCGAGGAGCTCACCAATGTCGTGGTTCTCGGCGCTACCAACCGCCCTGACATGCTGGACGATGCGCTGCTTCGCCCCGGCCGGCTGGACCGGATGATATACGTCCCGCCACCCGACCGGGAAGGCAGGAAGAAGATCTTTGAGGTATACCTCAGGAACAGGGACATCCTCGCTAAAGGTGTCGAGATCGACGAACTGGTCGAGAAGACCGAGGGTTACGTCGGTGCCGATATCGAGGCGCTGGTCCGCGAGGCAAAGATCTCTGCCATGCGCGAGTTCATCGCCCTGACAGCCGGGAAGAGCGAAGAAGAACGGCGTCAGGCGGTCGGCAACGTGATGATCGAGAAGAAGCACTTCGAGGACGCTCTCTCCCGCGTGAGGGGTTCGCTCGACCTCGACCGGCTGGAAGAGGCCGAACGCCACTCGTGGCAGATCCTCTACAACCGGGAGCAGCAGTCGACGCTCGAGGAGGCCATCTCGGTGATCAACCGTACAAAGATACGGGAGACCGGGGAGACCGAGCAGGAGGTCAGGGATCTCATGCAGGCCCTGAAAGATGCGGTCTACCAGAGAAAGAAAGACTTCGGTGAGATCAGGCGTCTCACCGGGGAGTTAAAGACCAGGACCGAACGCCCGTTGCCCAGGACTGGCATGGCGTACTGACGGGGACACGCTTCATCCACGGGGCGTTTCCCTCCCGGGGAGGGGTCCAGCATGACCCCGCACCCCACCAGGAGATACCAGGAGAACAGTGATGCACATGAGTGACAGGCATGCAGATATCTTCCAGCAACTCAATGAACTGATGAAACGCCTCATGGAACAGGGGCTCAAAGAACAGGGGGATCCGAACAGATCGTTTGCCTATGGGTTTAAGATCGTCATCCACGATGCCGGGAAACCGGTAGAGGAATCCGCACCGGCGCCTGAGGAGCCCTCCTCCGAGGGGACCCTTGAGCCGATAGCAGAGATGTACACGACCGATGACGACGTGACGGTGGCAGTCGATCTTCCCGGTATTGAGAGGGAGAGTATCCACCTGTCACTCGTCGACGGCACGCTGACGATCATCGCCGGCAACAACCAGCTGACCTCGGTGAGGGTGCCAGGCGTGGATGCCGATTCCATGCAGTCGAGGTACAAACACGGCGTTCTGGAGATCAAATTCTCCCGGGGCAAGGCGATCCGGATCGACTGACCGGGCCAGAGACACGGAGTCCGGCACCCATCCCGGCAGGTAGCCCGGTCGCCCCGTGGCCTGCACGAGCCCCGGGGAGTGACCCCGGGCACTTTTTCTTGACCGATCTCCGGCCTATATCGCCATCTGCCCTTCAGGAGGGCGCGCGCTCTCAGTCGGTGCCATATCATCAGGTTTTCTGAAGACACATTCCTCGCCGATATCCCGATCCGTTTTCTGCCCCTTCTGGTCGGACAGAATGCCCGAACAGCGGACGAGATGCCCGGATACCGGCATCCAGGAGTGATCCTGTGGTAGCGCAGGCCCGATAGAGAGAAAAGAGTTCGGAAAAAATTTGATCGCCTCAGCCAACCCTTTTTCTAGGCAACAACACCTACATATAGAACAGTACCTATCCAGTAGTCTTTAATGGGCTACGCCCGTCTAGGTAGTGGTGATTTGAATGGTTAAGACCACCGTATCCGTGATTAAAGCAGATGTAGGAAGTTATCCCGGGCACTCCCGCACCCACCCGAAGCTCCTCGAGGTGGCCGCCCGGATGCTCAAGGAAGCAGAGGGCAGCACTATCATCGACTCGTACGTCACCCACTGCGGCGACGACCTCGAGCTGATCATGACGCACACGAAGGGCGAGGATAACGAAGAGATCCACGAACTCGCATGGAACATCTTCATGGAATGTGCGAACGTCGCAAAGGAGATGAAACTCTATGGTGCAGGCCAGGATCTGCTCGCCGATGCGTTCAGCGGCAACGTCAAGGGTATGGGGCCCGGTGTCGCCGAGATGGAGTTTGAGGAACGGGGTTCTGACCCGGTCCTGGTCTTCATGGCCGACAAGACCGAACCCGGCGCGTGGAATTACTACCTCTACAAGATGTTCGCTGACCCCTTCAGCACATCCGGTCTCGTCATCGACCCCTCGATGCACCAGGGGTTCGTCTTCGAGGTCCACGATGTCATGGAGAAGCGCAAGATCCTGTTCAACACACCCGAAGAGTCGTACAGCCTTCTCGCCTACATCGGTGCGCCGAGCCGCTACGTGATCAAGTACGTCTGGAAGAAGGATGGAACGATCGCTGCCTCTACGAGCACCCAGCGGCTGAACCTGATGGCCGGTCGCTACGTCGGTAAGGACGACCCGGTCATGATCGTCAGGGCACAGGGCGGGCTGCCGGCGGTCGGTGAGGTCATCGACCCCTTCAGGACACCCATCCTCGTGGCTGGCTGGATGCGCGGATCGCACCACGGACCGTTCATGCCGGTCGGCGTTCCTGACGCAAACTGCACGCAGTTCGACGGACCGCCCCGGGTCATCTGCCTCGGGTTCCAGGTCAGCGACAGGAAGCTGATCGGGCCTGTCGATATGTTCGACGATCCTGCATTCAACCGCGTCCGCGACCGGTGCTGTGAACTCGCCGATGTGCTCCGGGCCCATGGACCGTTTGAACCGCACCGGCTCTCGCTTGAGGAGATGGAGTATACCACCCTCCCGGGCGTCGAGAAGCAGTTCAAGGACCGCTGGGAAGACCTTCCAGAATAACCACCTTTTTTTTGTCGCCCGACCGGGGGATCGATCGGGAGCTCCAGCGAGTCCCGGGAATGGTGGGCACCCCGGTGATTCCAGGCCTCCAGCCGATCGGCTGTCAATTCACCCACCGCTCACTCATGCAAACCTTAATGAGTGAAGATAACCACATAAGAACAGGATGGTTAACGGTATTGTACTCCCCGTAAAGAAGGTTTTTTCGTTAGTAGACTCTAAAATTGTCGTCGAGATAAAGGATGACGGCAGGAAGCTTCAGGGTCGGCTTGTGGCGGTGGATGAACACCTGAACCTGCACATGGATGAGACCACCGAGTATACCGGTGACCAGAGGGGCCGCGCGCTGGGGACTGTTGTCATACGAGGCAATAACATCCTGACTATCTCGCCCCTGCTCTGATAACCATGTCTGACCAGGAGGAAGAAGCGCTTAAGGTTATCCAATCCGAGCGCCAGGGGGTTCTCCAGAGCGAGCTCTGGAAGATCCTTGAGATCGATAGCAGGAAGTGCTCAAGAATAGTAAAGCGGTTGCTGGATGCCGGGTTGATAGAGCGCGTCGAGTTCCGTAGTGACGGCATCAAGACCTATCTTCTCCGGGCGAAGAAGCGGGCGATCGATCCCTGTGTCATCCTCGCCGGGGACGAGATCCTTCCATGCATCGGCTGCGAGCGGGAGTGTGTCCCGGAGGAGTGCGCGCTCCTCCTTGACTGGATGTACCACCTTGCTTTTGAGGAGTTTCAGGAGTAATCCTTCTCCCGCATGAAGATATCCTCACCTATTTTCATCCGGTAAGCCTGTGACCTCACGGGCACCGGAGGCTTTTTGCCGGGCGAGGGAGGGCTCCGGAGGTTACGCCCCTGGAGTGCGCCTCAACCGCTCCAGAAGAGGCTCTCGAGGGTACGTACGGCCCGGCGCCCACCGGTGCGGGGCAGTCTATCCCACCCTGCACACCCCACAGGTTAATGCATCAAAAGCTCGATAGAGTATCGGTTATGCTCACCACCCTGATCTTTGACTTCGATGGTGTCATCGTCGAGTCCATCCCCTTAAAGACTGCTGCGTTCCGCGAGGTCTTCGCATTCGCGCCTGATCATATCGATGAGATCATCGCCTACCACCTCGATAACGGTGGTATGTCCCGGTACGACAAGTTCCGCTACATCTACGCAAAGATCCTCTACGAACCCCTCACGCCGGAGCAGGAGGAGCACCTCGCCGGCGAGTACGTCCGCCGGATCTTTGATGCCATGCTCACCGTCCCGTACGTCGAGGGCGCAGAAGACCTTCTCAGGGACTGCTCCGGTGCGCTCCCGCTCTACATCGTCTCCGCGACCCCGGAGGGGGAGATGCGCGAGATCGCCCGCCGCCGGGATCTTACGCGGTATTTTGTCCGGATATACGGATCACCGAAGACGAAGGCTGAGTGTATCAGGGAGATCCTCGAAGAAACCGGCGCCGCGCCGGAGGAGGCCCTCTTCATCGGTGATGCCCCGAACGATTGGGAGGCGGCATGCGAGACGGGCGTCCGGTTCGTCGCGAGGATCCGGCCCGGCGATGAGAACCGGTTTCTGGGCCGACCGGGGGTGGAGGAGATCGTGGCGAACCTTCATGAGTTCCGGGGATACCTGCGGGAGGACACAGGCTCATCGCGATCTCGTATCCCATGAGGCAGGAAACGCCGCCAGGGGTAGCCAGATCTCCGTTTTGGGGCGCGCCAGAATCACGATCTCCTCCCCCACCTCCCGGGCCGGCCTGGCAGAGGGAGATCCAACCGATCCTGCGATAATTCAATTATCCCCGCAACCATACCTTTCAGGGAATGACATCAAAGGTCTCACCCGGCACCTGTCTGATCTGCCGGGACCCCGTGACAGAGGAGAACGCACTGGAGCACTGTATGGCCTGCCTCCAGGCATCGGGCTGGCCCACCGACGAAGATCACTCGTTCCTCATCATGGTACGGGGAGAACACAATAGAGAGTACTGGATGCTGATTCTTGCGCGCCATGATGCCCTGCTGGGAGATCTCGACCAGTTGCTCCGCGATGTATGGGTGGAATGTTACGGATACCCCGCCTCCTTCTTTATCGAGGAGATCATCTATGAAGTGGGTGACGAAGCCGAATATGAAGCTTCAGACCTTCCCCTCTTCTGCCCCGTCGCTCCGGACAGCACGTTCATCTATGACTACGGCGACTTTGACTCCACCACAACGCTGGAACTCACAGTGATCGGGGAGACACCCATTGTGCCGCCGGACGACGGTCCCCTCTGCCTGATCGCGCGAAACGACCGCCCGAAAGTCCCCTGCGACCTCTGTGGCGGGGAGGCCATCTATTTCCTGGAGGATTATGACGAAGAGACCCTGCACCACTACTGTTATGAGTGTCTCTTATGTGCCGGTTACAATCGCGATGATGCGGATCTCATACCCAACTCCCCACGGGGTGGCACCTTCGGGTATATCGAGGATCCTGATTCCGCAGTCCTCTGGTATCCCCCGGGATGGAGTGCAGGCGATATCGCCTTAGAGGATCCGGGTGAGAGTTCTGACCGAACCGGGGATACGACCCCGTTCAAAGACGATGCAGAGATAAAAGCCACGATCTCTGCCATCATCCAGGATATTGGAGATCATATCGATGTGTTTGTTGATCAGGAAGAGGTGATATACGGTGATAGGGGCGCCTTGATGGCCAGAGAAACCGTTATAGCCTTCTGCACGTTAATGCGCCTCATCTACGGAGCAGATCTCGCTGACTGGGATGCGCCGTCAGTGCAGCAATGCCTGGTTGAACAACTCTCAGGAAAACCGATCTTCACGGAGGATTGGCCAGAGAAGGCCGTCCCGATCCTCTGCCGATTCCTGGCGTACATGGAAGCAACCGGCCACATCACAAACGCCTCCGGGCTCATCGCCGCCCTTGAGGAGGCAGAACCCACCTTCAAGAAAGTAGTCATGGATCCGAAGAACAGGCAGAACATATTCGACTATATCTTGACGAAATTAGAGGGTTCGGACATAGACCTGGGCGATCTGGATGCGGTCATCAATTTCGCAATGAAGGAGATCCTCACGATAATCGGGCTTGACCCTGATGATGAAAAACTCCATCACCTGACCAGAGACAGATCGCTCGACGATTACAACGATAACCTGCGCATAACCATGATCGTCGCCAGGTGCGAAGAGTTCTGTGACCAGTTTGAGGATGATAACATCATTGAGCGGTGCAGAGAGATCGCCGAAGCACTCTCTGATCATCCGGATTCACCGCTCCTGCGCGGAGACCCTCTTCTCTGGAGCGCAGGAATAATCTATGCCGCCTGCCAGGATACAGGCCTGATCCGGCGGGGGCGGGGTGCCCCTCTTATTGTAGAGGCGATCAGTTATACCTTCGGTTTTGAACGGTCATCTCTCCAGAACAAAGCGAGAGCCCTGAGGACGCTCCTCCAGGACTGAAGGGTGTGCCCGGGGCCGGGTAAGGGGGCGCTCCACCCTTCAATCGGGTGCGAGCCATCCACCGGCTCTCAGATAACCCCCATCTCCGAAAGCCTCGTCGGCAGGTACTCCTCCGTAACGAAGTCAAGCCCCCGGCTCGCGAACGCCTGCTGCTCGGACTTGAGCTTCATCTCAAGCTGCAGGTTGATCTGGGTATGCCAGTAATCGGTTGCAAACCGGGGATCGGTCAGCTCCGCCTTCAGGGCGTTGATGTCCTGCTCGGTGAGTCTGTCGGAGGGAAGATCGTAGTCCGATATATCGGTGGGCTGCACCCCGACAAACTGCGCCTGCGGTGTCGCCAGGAGTTCGGACATATGAGCGCTCTTGATCGAGCCGTAGGCGACGCTTGCGTATATCCGGTAGGACCAGGGGTCGCCATCGGTGAAGACAACGACCGGAAGACCGAGCGAATCGTTGAGCCTCCGGAGCACCCGGCGGGTTGACCGGGCCGGCTGACCCTTGAGGTGGACCAGGATCGCCCCGTACTCCTCGTCAAACCCGTTCTCCATCAGACGGGCGTACATACCGCCGGTCTCGATCGCGATGACGAACTTCGCGTCATGGTCGATGAAGTCAAGGGTATCGACGTTGTTCGGTATGGGGTAGCCCGCCTCGCCGACGTCCTCCTGGCAGTGCATCTCGCGAACACCCCGCCGGGTGGTCTCGCGTATCCGCAGTGGCCCGAATATCGAGGCCCCATCCTCCTCCGGCCGCAGGTGAAACGCCTCTCTCTGGACGTCGGTTATGATCTCGAGATCCTCGATGAGAAGGTTACTCTCGTCCTGGGCCGAGAACTTCGCTCGCTTCCAGCCCTCGGATATGTAGTAGAGCTCTCTCAGAGTCGATGACCGATTCTCCGTGAGCTGCTGCTTCAAAAACCCTATGACGTAGGCCATCTTCAGGAGGTGGATGGCGCTCTTCTCGGTCGCCGCCGACCGGGTGCTCTCCTTATCGCCGTACTTCCAGACCTCGCTCTCGTCGTCGTACTCGATATTCTGTTTCGTCCGCGTCGGCAGCCGGACGTACGGCACGATACCGTCCCGCATCTGGTCATACCATCCACGGGCGATACCCACAAGCCGCTCCTTTGCGAGAGCGTCCATATCTTCCCTAGACATCGAGATCCACCACCACTTTCTTACCGTCATCGATACCACGGAGATCGAGCGTCCCGTCGCCCGCCCCCGTGTAGACGACCCGCCAGGTCTCCCCGGCAGCGAGCGTGCACCGCCAGACCTTGTTGTACTCCCCGCCGATATCGTCCACGAAGTCCGGTCTCGGTTCTGCGTCAGCAGCCGCATCGCCGGAGAGGTTGTAGAGAGTGAGCGCGACCTCACCGCTTGTGTAATTATTCAGATCGATCGTAACCCTGCCGTCAGCCGTCCGCTTCTTTGCGACGACCTTCCGCATGATCCTCCCCTCGATCGGGGATGTATCCACCAGCGGGAGCTCAACGATCTCGCTCACCTTTGCGGCGATCTCGGGGATGATCGAGCAGACCGCCCGGGCGCGATCGTCCTGCTGCTTCTTCCTCTCCCGGCGGGAGAGGTAGGCCTTCAGCTCCCGGCCGAGCTCCTGGAGGACGAGGACGATCTCGCGCTCGATCTCGGGGATGGATGCGACCGCGTCCTTGCTCTCGCTCGTGAAGGGGACGTTTGTGGAGGCCACGTGGACCATGATCAGCGCCGGCCCACCGGGAAGCCCCTGTTGTGAGAGCCCGTAGCCCTTCCAGTTCACCTCCGCGACAGAGTTTGTTATGGCACAGGCGCCCTGCTGGTAGAGGAGAGGGACGCGGTTTGCAAACCGGAGGAGCTGGGCGTTCCCCTCCGCCGGGAGCTTCCCCCCGTAGCCTATCGCCGCCTCGATGATGAACGAGTGCCCGCCGTGGACAGCGCTCGGGCGGGTGCGGGCCTTTACGAAGTCGAGCTGGATCTCCTTCTCAAGCCCCCGGCAGAGGAGTTCCTCCCCGATCGGGGAGAGGCACTGCTGCGCCGGCGGTGCTGGAACCCTCACGCTCTGCATGGCGTCGAGGAGGACCTTGAGTTCATCGGCATTGAGCCTCCGCACCTTCCGGGAGGGCTTGAGGCCGGCGACACCGATGATCTCCTCAGCGGTCTTCTTCCCCACCCGCGAGAAGCTCCCGATGAGGAACTCCTCGATCGATCCGCTGCTCGCATCAGCGAGTCTTTTGAGGGCCCCGAACTCGATCCCGTGCGGGTGGGGGAGGATGGACTTCGGACACGGCGGAACCTCGTTTGCCACCCGCTCAAACACCGTCACATCGCCGTCGATATCTGCGGTTATCCGGGCATGGGGGTTGACGATCGCGGTGAGACGGAGGTAGTCAAGCAACCGCTTCTTTGCGGCGAGGGTGCTCCTGAACTCGATCTCAAGCCGTGTGCCGTGTGTCCGGTCCCAGTCGATCTCGGTGTGGGTGACGATCTGGGGCTCGTTGGTCTCGGTCCTGATCATCAGCTCGAACCGGTGCGCCTTCTCCTTCGCCCCCGTTCGGGATATGACCAGCGCCGGGGTGCCGGTCGTAAGCTGTGCGTAGAGCACCGCCGCCGATATACCGATACCCTGCTGCCCCCGACTCTGCCGGATCTGGTGGAACCTTGAGCCGTAGAGGAGTTTTCCAAAGACGAACGGTATGTTTTTGGGCACGATCCCCGGACCGTTATCCTCGACGGTTATCCGGTAGACGTCACCCCCGACCTTCCTCACGGCGACGTAGATATCGGGGAGAACCTCTGCCTCCTCGCAGGCGTCGAGAGCGTTGTCCACCGCTTCTTTGATGGTGGTGATGATCCCCCGTGTCGGGGAATCAAAACCGAGCAGATGTTTGTTCTTCTCGAAGAACTCCGCGACGCTGATACTCTTCTGCTGTCTGGCGAGGTCTTCAGCGATCGCCATACCGTGCTACCTCAGCGATGGCCTCCTCAAGGCCACACTCGCGCTGCTCGCCGGAGTGCAGATCCCTGAGGGTCACCGTGCCGGCATCGACCTCACGCTTCCCGAGCACCACGGCAAAATCAGCGGTCTTTGCGGCGTGGGCGATCTGGGCGCCCATCCCCCGCTGCATGAGGTTGACCTCGGTCCTCACCCCGGCGCCCCGGAAGGCACGGGCAACTTCAAGCGCCCGCTCCCGCGCCTCGGGTGTGGAGACGACGCCGACGACAGTCCCGGGGTCGAGCGGGAACTCCCCGATCGAGACCATGACCCGGTCAAACCCTATGGCAAACCCGCATGAGGCCACATCGTCGCCGCCGAAGAGGTGGGCGAGCCGGTAGGCCCCGCCGCCGACGATCTGGTTCTCCGCGCCGAGGTTTCGTGCAAACCCCTCAAAGACCATGCCGGTGTAGTAGTCAAGCCCCCGCGCTATACCGAAGTCCGGTTGGTAATCGATACCCTGTGCATCAAGGAGTGCAAACGTCTCCTCGATTCGCGCGCGTTCAGGCACATCGCCGGCGATCTCAAAGACCTCAGCGACCGTCTGGCACTCCGAGAGCGCCGCGAGGGGCTCGCTGAGGTGGCCGAGATCCTTCTCATCGAGAGACGCCTCGAGCGCACCCTGATCGCGCTTGTCGAGGCAGGCCATGATCGCCCGCTGGTCCTCCTGGGAGAGGGCGGAGAGGAGATGCTTCATCGGCGCGAGGTGGCCGACGCGGAGATCAAACGTTGCCCCGCTCGACCCGATCACATCTCTGGCGAGCATGATCACCTCGGCGTCGGCGCTCGCCGTATCGGCCCCGATGAGCTCGACACCGAACTGCCAGAACTGCCGGTACCGCCCCTTCTGCGGGCGTTCGTAGCGGAAACAGTCGGCGATGTAGCACCAGCGGATCGGCTTTGGGAGGACTTTCCCCTCATTGACGTACATCCGGAGCACCGCCGCCGTCACCTCGGGCCGGAGCGTCATCTGCCGGCCCCCCTTGTCCTCGAATGTGTACATCTCCTGGATGATCCCCTCACCAGACTTCATCGTGAAGAGTTCCAGGTGCTCAAAATCGGGCGTGCAGACCTCCCGGTATCCCCACCGGCGGGCCGCCTCCCGCATCCGCTGCTCGATCAGTCGCCGCCGTTCCATCTCGTCGGGCAAAAAATCCCTTGTTCCCCGTGGTTTTTGAAGCATTCAGTATTTCTCCCTGATCATGGTCTCTTGCGAGAACTCATATCTTTTGTGCGCTCCACACTGCCAAAGAACCGTTGAATCGTGCCCTCACCGTGCCACACGCGCTCCCGCTCGACACGGCCCTGGAGGTAGAGCGCCAGGAGGACAAGGCCGAGACCGAGGAAGACCCAGTCCGTGCTCATGCTGGTGATAAAGTAGCCGAGCAGGGCGAGCGCCGTGTACAGGACGCCCTGGTAGGCCGCCTTCCGGTAGCCAGGAAGGCCCGTCCGGGAAAAGATCCGCAGGTCACGGATCCACAGAAACGCGGTGACGGCAACACCGAACCCCGCGACATACGCAAGATAGGACATACGATGGAGTACTATTATACTTCTCCCTCCTATTTTTGTTATCAGGTTATGCTGCCGAATACCACCATCAGGGAGATCCTCAGGATGTACTGTAACGGTGAGATATCCGAGGACGAGGCGACGGCCTCCATCGAGGGGCTCCGGATCGATATGATCGACGGTATGGCCCGGATCGATACCGGGCGGAGCGTGCGGTGCGGCATGCCCGAGGTGGTGCTCGCCGAGGGAAAAGAACCTGCGACATTTGCCCGGATCATGCTCGCACAGGTGAAGGCGTCCGGCCGGTGCATCGCGACGCGGGTCTCGCCGGAGCATATCGAGGCCCTGCGGAACAACCTGCCCCCGGGTGTCCGGATGGAGCACCGGGAGGCAGCACGGGCCGTCGTCCTCTCAATGGGAGAAGCGCCGGAACAGCGGGGCGGGACCGTCGCCATCCTCACCGCAGGGACGTCCGATATACCGGTCGCCGAGGAGGCAAAGTTGATAGCCGAGGAGATGGGGTGTGTCGTCAGGACCGCGTATGACGTCGGGGTGGCCGGCATCCACCGCCTCTTCCCGGCATTAAAAGACCTGTTGCCGGCGGATGTCTTCATCGCGGTCGCCGGCCGCGAGGGGACACTCCCTGCGATCGTCGCCGGCCTTGTCGACCGGCCCGTTATCGGCGTCCCGGTGAGCACAGGCTACGGCTACATGGGGGCCGGTGAGGCGGCGCTTGCGAGCATGCTCCAGGCGTGCTCGGTGCTTGCGGTTGTGAACATCGATGCCGGGTTCACGGCGGGCGCGTTTGCAGCGCAGATCGCGCACGGAGGCCGGCGAGCATGAACAGGGGATTTTATATCGGGCGGTTCCAGCCCTACCACAACGGCCACCAGTCGGTGCTCGAGCGGATCGCCTGTTCTTCCGATGAGATCGTCATCGGTGTCGGGAGTGCGCAACTCTCCCATACCGTGGCAAACCCCTTCACGGCGGGAGAGCGGGTGCTGATGCTCACCCGATCGCTTGAAGATCTCGGATGCCCGTTCTACGTCATCCCCATCGAGGATATCCAGAGAAACGCCCTCTGGGTCGCCCATGTCCGGTCGATGACACCGCCGTTTGACACCATCTACTCCAGTAACCCCCTCGTCATGCAGCTCTTCAGCGAAGAGGGCATGGAGGTTCTATCGCCCGACATGTACGAGCGGCAGACTCACTCCGGCACCGAGATCCGGAGGCGGATGCTTGACGGCGAACCCTGGGAACACCTTGTCCCCCCCGCCGTCGTGGATGTCATCCACGAGATCAGGGGTGTGGAGCGCCTGCACCGGATTGCGGGGAGCGACTGATAGAACCCTTGATGTGGGCGGCCGTCACAAGGGTACATGAGGACCGGGTGGACCTATGTTCAGGCAATTACGAGACCTCTTTCGGCGAACCGAACCCGAGAAAGAAATATTGAAACTCCCTTTCGATGACTTCCCGGCATGGCTGGATGCTCGCGAAGAGGATATACAGACCAACCTCTCCAGTGCGACGGCACCCTCAATGGAGACTATCGACGGCACCCTCGACCACCTGGCCGGAGCGATCGAACGCCTGGAGGAAGCGGAGGGGGCAGAGAAGGTCCACCCCCGCCTCCGGGATATATCAAAAAAGGCACTCCCCCAGTTCACAAAGTCCATGACCCAGATCCTCTCCCGCGAACCCTCCGGCGATCCGGAGGCCTTCTACGCCACCGCCACCGAGATACTGAAGAGCGCGCTCAAGGCGGTGAAGGGGCAGGGGAAGTACCTCTCCTCCGTCTACCCGGATGAGATGAAGGAGGTGCGCACAACCCTCAGGGATCTCGGGAGAGAGGTGAACGCCATGACCGGGGCGGTCGCCCGTGCGCGGGAGGATCGGCAGCATGTGGATGAGCTCCGGGAGTTGCACGCGAATCTCATCCGGATCAGGGGGGAGTACGCCGCCGCCTCCGACCAGATTCAGGACCACACAAGGGTGCTTGAGGAGATAGGGGGAGCGATCCTGGAAGCTCAGGAGAACCTCGCCGCGCTCAGGTTACGCCCGGACTACACCAGGGGAGAGGAGATCCAGGAGGAGCTTCGCAGGCTCGATGCCATGGATGAAGAAGTAGCGCGGCAGGCCGCATCCACCCGGACAACCGCCATCCACGTCTTCCGGAAGGCCGGGAAGGTGGCGGCAAAGACCGGCGATACCACGGCGGCCGCAGGCCTCGACCGGGTCCTCGATGCATACGCAGCCCCTGACGGTGCGGAGAGCCTCATCGACCTGATCGAGTCCCTGATGCCGGCAACCCTCGCTCTCATAGGGCAGGGGGACCTCACCCTCAAGAACCAGGAAGAGATCAGCCTCTTCTCTGACCCGGAGACCCTCCCTGCCGAGGTGAGAGAGACCCTGCGCCGGAAGCACGAGATCCAGGAGCGGCGCGCAACGCTCCAGGGGGACTATGCCGCGCTCCCGGGCGTGATCGAGGAGCAACACCTCACCTCCCGGCTCACTGAGCTCGAGAAGGAGCGCGAGGCAAAGGTCACGATGCGGAACCGGGCGGAGAATCAGAGAGAGATACTCGCGGCATCATACGCAGAGGAGAGCGAGAAGTTCTCCTCAGAGATAGATGCATTTGCAGGAGAGGGACTGGAGGTCGGCATCCCCGATCTCGACATCCCCTGAGCAACCCGGGGAATCCTGTTTATGCCCGGCGCACCAATAGTATCAGGGAGCAGCTGATGAAGACAGATACCACCGTACCCAAATGGATGTCACGCCTCTGGATAGCGGTACCTGCGGTCTCGTTTGGAGGAGTCGGGCTTGAGATGTTGCTCCTCTCCGCCGGCTTTGAGTACGCCGTCTGGGCTGGCATCGCAGGATGCGTGGTCGCCTCGTTTATCCTCTTCTACCAGGCGTACAACAAACCACGGAAAGACATTGTCTCGCTCTTTGTGCCGCTCTACGCGGTCCTTATCTTTATCATACCAAACGATATCAGCACAGGGTTGATCGTACAGGTGTTCTACGCATCGACGATCACCCTTCTTGCGGTCCGGGTAGAGAAATTGTTTAATGCGCCCAGATCAGAGGAAAGAACAATGAAGCAGATGTTGAATGATTATATCAGCCGGATCGAACCGCTCCTGGCCTTAATCGACGAGGAGACAGGGCATGCGGTCGCACAGTCCCTGCTGACGTATAAGTTCGGGCTCTACAAAAACGCAGCAGCAAAGTGTACGGAGACGCTTGACCTGCTGAAGGCAGCAGACCCGCTTCCCACGAGTGCACTTGAGGATGCGCTCCTGATACTCCGGGAGCGCGCAGGTGACCTCGCGGTCTCCCGGGTGACGACAAACCCGGAGCATACATTCGCCGGGGCGGACTACGAATATCTTGCCATCCCCCTCAGGCCGGAGGATGTTGAGCTTCCCGCGACGCTCGACCTCGATAACGCTCTGATCCTCCTCTACGCAGTCGGGATCGAGACCTCCCCCGACGATGAACAGCCGCTGGAAGAGCACCAGCGTTTCATCATCCAGATCCTGGAGTCCTATAAAGAAAAGCTGGCTGCATGACAGGGTTGACCGAGGGTAACCTCTTCCGGGGCCTCATAACGATAGCGGCGCCGATCGTCGTCGGGAACGTGCTGCAGAGCGGTCTTGAGCTGGTCGACCTCTTCTTCGTCGGCCGGCTGGGATCGGAGGCGATAGCGGGCGTTGCCATGGGTAGCTCCATCATCATGGTCCTCATGACGGTCATCGTCGGCATCGTCACCGCAAACACCGCCTTCGTCTCGCGCCACTACGGGGCGAAGGATACCGATACGGTGGCGAAGGGAGTCTGGCACACCCTCGTCCTCGGGCTTATATTCTCGTTCGCTCTCAGTATCGTGGGCATCCTCTACTCCGAGGACATGCTCCTCTTCCTCGGCGCCGAGCCGGTGGTTGCGGCCCACGGGGCCGCCTACCTGGTGGTCCTCTTCGCCGGCATCGCGACGCTGGTCGAACTCTGGGTGATCAACTCGTCGTTCCAGAGCTGCGGCGACGCCGTGACGCCGATGCTCCT
>JAAYND010000142.1 GCA_012521035.1 Methanomicrobiales archaeon | reverse complement strand
TATGGTGAATGGGTGTGCGTCGGTCATCAACCAGGAGCCCGGCGTCTCGCACAACTACCTCAGGGACCATACCTACAACCTCTGGTTCACGCTCGCCGCCCGTGATAGCGCGGCCCTGCACCGGTCAGTGGACGAGATCGTCGCCCGGACCGGCCTCTCTCAGGCGGATTACCTCGACCTGCCTGCGGTGCGGCGGTTCAAGATCGGTGTCAGGTTCCGCTTTCTCCCGGATGGCGATGGGGAGGGAGGCGCATGAACGATCGTGACCACTCTCTCCTCCAGAGGCTCCAGGAGGGCATCCCTCTGGTGGAGGAACCCTACCGGGAGATAGCGGAAGAACTCGGCATGCCGGAGACCGAGGTGATCTCCCGGATAGATGCCCTCCTCTCCCGCGGTGTCATCCGGCGTCTCGCGGTGCGAGTCGATCACCGGAAGGCAGGCATCCTGGTTAACGCCATGGTCGCATGGAGGGTGCCGCCCGGAGATGTGGCAGATGTGGCGGAGGTTATGTCCCGATCTGCCGAGGTGACGCACTGCTACGAGCGCATTCCCATCCCTGGTCGGTGGGATTACAACCTCTACATCGTCCTGCATGGCCGGCGCCGCGAGGAGATCGATCGCTCTGTAGATCACCTCTCCCGGATGACCGGCATAACCGACTACGCAGTCCTCATCAGCACGCGGGAACTGAAGCGTGCGCCTCCGGGACTCGCGCTCATCTCGCAGGAGAGGTCTCCATGATCCGATTCACGTACCTCCTGCATGGTGAAGGACCGGTCAGCGGTTCATCGGCGAAGCATAGCGACCTCGCGTTCACGAAGAGGCCCGGGGGTCCGGTAATCTTCTGGAACATCACGGCCCGGTGCAACCTCGCCTGCACGCACTGCTACCTCCGGTCCGGGCCTGGTCGGCAGCGTGAAGATGAGCTGACGACCTATGAGGCGATAGCCCTTATCGATGACCTCGTCACGGCTGACGTCCCGCTCCTCCTCTTCTCAGGCGGGGAACCGCTGATGCGGGAGGACTTCTGGGATCTCGCGGAGCACACCCGGATATGTGGCCTCCCCGCTGCCCTGAGCAGCAATGGAACCCTGATCACCCCGCGAGTCGCTCAGAGGCTCCGGGATACCGGGATCGGTTATGCCGGGATATCCCTTGATGGTGCAACGGCGGCGACCCATGATGCATTCCGGAAGGTGCCGGGGAGCTTTGATCGCTCTGTACAGGCGCTCCAGAACTGCATCGATGCAGGTCTCCGGTGCGGCGTCCGGTTCACGGTCACAAAGAGGAACTACGGTGAACTCGGGGATCTGATCGCGCTTGCCCGAATGCTCGGGGTGCACCGGTTCTGTGTCTACTGGCTGGTTCCAAGCGGGCGGGGAGGCGATCTCCATGCGGACCTGCAGGTCACACCCGGGGAGGTGCGGGAGATCCTCGACCTGATATACCGGGAGGCCACCCGGACCGATCCGACGGCGATGGAGTTCCTGACCGTCGATGCCCCCCAGGATGGCGCATACCTGCTTGAGAGGCTGAGAGCGGACGCAAACCCGGCATACGATCGGGTATACCG
>JAAYND010000141.1 GCA_012521035.1 Methanomicrobiales archaeon | reverse complement strand
GGTCTTCGCCGAGTTAAACGGCCAGCACGAGAACCTCGGATTCACAAAGATCGCGCTGTAAGTATGGTAGAGTAGAACAGAGAGAGGAGAGTGAAGAGATGCAGTTTGCAGATGGGGCCATCCCCGAAAATTGCCCGGGGGACTCGCCCTCCTCTTCCTCCTCCTGATCGTACTTCCCCGCCGGCGCTGTCAGCGCCCCTGCTCACGATCGGTTCTGGCGATCTGGAATTCAGGCCTCAGGGCTTCAGCATACGGGGTGGGTTCATGAAGAATAATCCAGGCACCTGTATACGTGTTACAAAATAATATTCTGTCATATTCAATCGGTCCTCTTCCGGCAAGTATAATAATTCATGCTACACTTATTGATATCAGTATGACATCCCCTCGACTACCAGGATCACTCACGGCTGCGCTGCTTGCAGCGCTCATTGTGCTCATGCTCGCCGCCGGATGCACCGGCACTGAATCAACCGGGGCCCAGGGCGATGCCCGGACGATAGCGCTCACCGATGGTTTCGGTCGGGCGGTCACCGCCCCCGCATCCCCCGAGAGCGTCGTCTGCTCAGGTTCAGGGTGCCTCCGCTACCTCGTCTACCTGCAGGGCCAGGATCTCGTCACCGGTGTTGATGATATCGAGAAGAGGGAGAGCGCGGTAGAAGGCCGCCCCTACGCCCTCGTCCACGGGGCGAAGTTCAAGACCCTCCCGCTGATCGGCGAGTTCCGGGGCAATGATGACCCCGAGAAGGTCATCGCACTCTCTCCCGATGTTGTCTTCAAGACGGGTTCAACCGGGACATCATACGGGACGAGCGGCCCTGAGGCTGACAAACTCCAGGAAAAGACCGGTATCCCGGTCGTGGCCTTCCCCTACGGCTCACTCCGGAGCGATGCCGAGAAGGACGATATGTACTCAGGCCTCCGCATGATGGCCAGGGTCATCGGGAAGCAGGATCGCGCAGAAGAGGTGATCACCTACATCGAGGATACGATGGCTGACCTTGAGCGCCGGACGGCCGATATCCCCGAGGCCGAACGAAAGAGCGTCTACGTCGGCGGAGTCTCGGCGGCAGGGGCGCACGGGATCATGTCCACCGAACCGTCCTACCCGCCGTTCCTCTGGGTGCACGCGAAGAACGTCGCAGCCGGCCTCGGCGTAGATCACGCTGATGTCGCAAAAGAGGCGCTCGTCGACTGGGATCCCGGGTATATCTTCATCGATCTCGGCACACTCCAGATCGATGGTGGTGGGGCAGTCGGGGAACTGAAGAACGATGCAGCCCTCAAAGGCCTCACTGCGGCGAAGGAGGGGCGGGCTTACGGAGTCCTCCCGTACAACCACTACAACATAAACTATGAGACCGTGTTTGCTGACGCTTACTTTGTCGGAAAGACTCTCTACCCTGACAGGTTCGCCGATATCGATCCGGCGAAGAAGGCAGATGAGATCTTCACCTTCTTCGTCGGAAAACCGGTCTTTGCTGAGTTGAACAGCCAGTATGGTAACCTTGGATTCGCAAAGATACCGCTGTAAGATATGATAGAGTAGAACAGTGAGAGGAGAGTGAAGAGATGCACTTTGCAGACGGGGTAATCCCCGAGGAATACCTGGGGTACGTGCGGAATAAGTATCTCTGGATACTCGGGGGGATCGTCCTCCTCTTCTTCCTCCTGGTCGTGTCCATATCGATCGGTGCGGCCGGCGTCCCCCTCTACGACGTATTCCTCTCTATCATTAACGGCACCGCCGACCGGATCTCCGCGCTCCTGCACTTCACCACGGTCTCGCCCGAGAACCTCTCCCGCGTCGACCGGATCGTCTGGAACATCCGGCTCCCCCAGGCGCTCGCAGCGATCGTCGCTGGCATAGGCCTCTCGATAGCCGGGGTCGCGATGCAGTCGATCCTCAGAAACCCTCTCGCCTCACCGTTCACGCTCGGCATATCAAACGCCGGCGCTTTCGGTGCTGCCGTCTCGGTCATCCTCCTCGGCACGGGACAGATGCACTCATCGATCGCTAACGCCGTCACACTGAACAACCCCTACGTGACGACGATCGTAGCGTTCATCTTCTGTCTCCTCGCCACCGCCGTGATCCTGATCATCTCCCGGGTCTGCGGGGCATCGCCGGAGGTGATGATCCTCGCCGGTGTCGCCATATCATCCCTCTTCACGGCGGGGACGATGTTCCTCCAGTATTTTGCCAGCGACACCCAGCTCGCCGCGGTCGTCTTCTGGACGTTCGGCGATGTTAGTCGGGCCAACTGGCAGGAGCTCGGGCTCATGGCCGTTGTCGTCGCGGGTGCGGCCCTCTACTTCGTAGCGAACCGCTGGAACTACAACGCTATCGATGCCGGTGATGAGACAGCAATGGGACTCGGTGTCAACGTCGAGGCGATCCGCAACATCGGTATGGTCGTTGCGGCGCTCGTCTCTGCCGTGATCGTCTCGTTCCTCGGTGTCATCGGGTTTGTGGGACTCGTCTGCCCGCACATGGTGAGGAGGCTCATCGGCGATGACCAGCGTTTCCTTATACCGGGTTCATGCGTGATGGGCGGGATACTCCTCCTCGCCTCCGACACCGTCGCCCGGGTCATCGTGGCGCCTTATGTCCTCCCGGTCGCCGTGCTCACGGCGTTCCTCGGTGCACCAACATTCATCTACCTGCTCTTACGGGGGTACCGACGATGATACTCGATGTTGACGGCGTGGCGTTCACCTACCGGAGTGCTCCGGTCATCCAGGATGTCACGTTTGATCTCCGCCCGAAGCAGATCCTCGCGATCCTCGGGCCGAACGGTGTCGGAAAGACGACACTCTTGAAGTGCATGAACGCCATCCTGCGTCCGAAGACGGGCTCGATCATGGTCGAGGAACTGGATCTCCTCACCGCTGACCGGATGGAGATCGCGCGGAGGATGGGGTATGTACCGCAGCGATCCGAGGCCGGCCGGCTGACCGCGTTCGACGCGATCCTCCTCGGCCGCCGACCGCATATCCGGTGGGACGTCACAGAGGCTGACCTCCGGATCGTCGAAGCGGCTATCCGGATGCTCCGCCTTGAGGAACTCGCGCTTCGCTACATCGATGAGATGAGCGGCGGAGAACTCCAGAAGGTGAGCATCGCCCGGGCGCTTGTCCAGGAACCGCGTGTCCTCCTCCTCGATGAACCGACGAGCAGCCTCGATCTCCGGAACCAGATTGATATCCTTGAGATCGTGAGAAGCGTGGTGGCCGGGCACGATGTCGCTGCGGTGATGACGATGCATGACCTGAACATGGCGCTCCGCTACGCCGACCGATTCATCTTCTTAAAAGGCGGTACCATCTGCGCTGCCGGCGGATCGGAGGTCGTGACGGCGGAGACGATCGAGACGGTCTACGGCGTCCCGGTGACGGTCGAGCAGTACAACGGGTTCCAGGTCGTTGTGCCCCTGACCCCCATAAGAGACTGATCGGGGATAACCTATATCCCCGCCGGCGCCGATCCGCCCGCCGGGCATGCTGTTTGAGACCATCATCGGGATCGCCGGGACGGTGCTCGGTCTGTTCGGGGCGCTCTTCATCATCTACGGGGCGGCGATTGCGATCGTCGAACTCCTGGCGAAGGAGACGCGCATACGGACATGGGGTTATCCGGAGATCAGGGGGACGTTCACCACCCGTATCCTGATAGGTCTTGAGTTCTTCGTCGCTGCCGATCTCCTGAAGACCATCCTTGCTCCGACGTTTGAGGACCTGATCATCCTCGGTTCACTCGTCGCCATAAGGACGGTCGTAAGTTACTTCCTCGGGATGGAGGTGAGAGGAGCAGGAGATGTACGATGAGTGGTCGCCTATCCACTGTTCCGGCGCTTGAGCATCATCACGAGGTCGTGCGCCTGCCCGACCATCCGCTTTGAGTTTGCAAACGTGATCATCTCTATCGCCTCGCCGTACGGGAGCCACCGGTAGGCGACGTGCTCATCGGAGAGGTGCACCTCCTCCTCGGTGGTCTCGACCAGGTAGTAGACGACCTCCTTGTAGACCGTGCGGCCCCGGCGCTGGAAGAAGTAGTGGATCACCTCACGGAACCCGGGGATGAACGTGGCGTGGGTGATCCCGGTCTCCTCCTCGAGTTCGCGGAGCACCGTCTCCTTCTCGCTCTCACCCCGCTCACCATGCCCCTTCACCAGGTCCCAGTGCCCGGCTCCGTACTGCAGGATGAGATACAGGGGATCTCTGTCTCGCCGGAAGACGACCGCCCCATATGATTTCTCCTTCACCATCGGTCTTCAACCCTCTGCGAGTTCACGCCCGATGACCTCGAAGTCTTCTTCCAGGGCCTCGCGGTATGCCGGGTTGTAGAGCGCGGCGGCGGGGTGGAGGGTCGGGATGATCCGGACTGGATGATCGAAGAGGGAACAGGGGTAGACGGTCCCACGGATATCGGTGATCCGGTCAAACTCCACCGGCAGGAAGGAGAGGATGTACCTGCTCGAGTGCCGGCCGAGCGTCACGATCACATCCGGTCGTATGATCCGGATCTGTTCCTCGAGGTAGGGCGTGCAGGCACGGATCTCCTCGTCCCGGGGATCGCGGTTCCCGGGAGGCCGGTGCTTGACGATATTCCCGATGAAGACCCCGGTTCGCGCAAGGCCGATACCGGCGAGAAGACCATCGAGCAACTTTCCGGCGCGCCCCACAAACGGCCGGCCGGTGAGGTCTTCCTGCTTCCCCGGCGCTTCACCGATGAGCATGAGGCGTGCACCGGCATCCCCCTCTCCGGGGACCGCATGGCAGGCCTCCTCCCAGAGAGGGCACTTCCGGCATTCGTTGATGACGGTGGCGAGTTTCTCCATCGCCTCCTGCCTTTCCGTCTCCTGCACCATGCTCAAACTATTGATGGTTCGCTCATGATATCACTTTACATTCGATCTTCCGCGGGCAGTCTTGCGCAGACGTATCCGGACAGGGCATAAGAAGTCGCATGCCCTCTCAAAGGTTAATAACTCCGGAGGGGAAATGTATAATAAGATCTGTCCATGAGGGTGCGGCCCGATCTCCCCGGAATTATGATGGGGCAGGGGATAGGGGCCAATACGGGACTGCATGGCAAATGGAGCTGCTTACACAATGAGTGATATGGACCATCTCTGTTTTGATACAACAAAGATCGATAAGATACAGGCCCTCCGCGAGCGTGGAGTGACGGTATATCCCTATAAATTTGAACGCACAGATACCGTTCGCGAGATCAAGGAGCGATTCGCCGATATCGGGCACGATAAAAGCGCTGATGCCGTCAGCACCGCAGGCCGGGTCTACGTGGTCCGCCAGCACGGGAAGACGATATTCGCCGATATCGGAGATGCGGACGGGAGGATACAGCTCTATATACGAAAGAACGATCTCGGCGAGGAGGCATTCAACCTCTTCAGGCAGTACATCGATGCCGGGGATATCATAGGCGTCTTCGGCCACGTCTTCCGGACGAAGATGGGGGAGATCACGATCTGGGTCGACCGGTTCGAACTCCTCTCAAAGTCGATCTGCCCCCTCCCCGAGAAGTTCCACGGGCTCAAGAACATCGAGACCCGCTACCGGCAGCGCTACATCGACCTGATCATGAACGAGGAGAGCCGGGAGACGTTCCGGACGAGGAGCAGGATCATATCACTCCTGCGGCAATTCCTCTTCGAGCGCGACTACCTGGAGTTTGAGACCCCGACCCTGCAACCGATATACGGTGGCGCAAACGCCCGGCCGTTCACCACCTACCACAACTTCCTCGACCAGAAGCTCTACCTCCGGATTGCGCCGGAGCTCTACCTCAAGCGCCTGGTCGTCGGAGGTTTTGAGAAGGTCTTTGAGATCGCAAAGAACTTCCGAAACGAGGATATCGACACCAACCATAACCCTGAGTTCTCGATGGTCGAGATCTACGAGGCCTACCAGGACTACAACGATATGATGGACCTCACCGAGGAGATCATCGTGCACCTGGCAGAGGTGGTCTGCGGGACTACGGCGATATCATTTGCGGGGCATGAGATTGACGTCTCCCGGCCCTGGCGCCGGCTCACCATGGATGAGGCGGTGCGGGAGTACGCCGGGATCAGCGTCAGTGATCACTCAGTCGATGAGCTCCGTGCGTTTGCCGGGGAGCACGGCGTCGAGGGGTGCGAGGACGCCGGGACCCGGGGAGAGTTCCTGGCGCTCTTCTTCGAACACTTCGGCGAGAAGAACCTCATCCAGCCGACGTTCATCTACAACTTCCCCATCGAGAACTCGCCTCTTGCAAAGAAGCACCGGAAGATCGAGGGGATGACCGAGCGGTTCGAGCTCTTCATGGCCGGCATGGAGATGGCAAACGGTTTCTCCGAATTGAACGACCCCCTCGACCAGAAAGCCCGGCTTGAGGAACAGGATGCGAAGCGCCGCCGGGGTGACCTTGAGGCGCAGATGATCGATTACGACTTCATATGCGCCCTCGGCTACGGTATGCCCCCGACCGGCGGCGTCGGGATCGGCATTGATCGCCTGGTGATGCTCCTCACCGGCAGAGACTCGATCAAGGAAGTGATCCTCTTCCCGCAGATGAAGACTCTCCTCCCGGGTTCGAATGAGGATGCCGATGAAGAGTGAACCGGCACCCGTGAACGGACGGATGCGGGCCGCCATCCGCCCGGGCATGACGGTGGATGTCGTGCTCAAACGTGACCAGCGGACCGGGAAGCGCACCAGGGGCGTTGTTGCTGAACTCCTGACGAACTCATCCTTTCACCCCCACGGGATCAAGGTCCGCCTCAGGGATGGCCAGGTCGGGCGGGTGCAGATGATCATCGGGTGAGAGGGATCAGGTCTCACCCGCAATTTTGAGTGTGAACCTGATAGCCGTGCCACACTCCGGCCGGCCCTCCACCCGATCCTCCGCCCGGATCCTCCCGCCATACCGCTCGATGAGCGTCCGGCAGATATAGAGCCCGAGTCCGAGCCCGGAGAGGTGCCCGCTCCCTTTCCAGAACCGGCCAAAAAGGCTATCCTTCACGGTATCAGGGATACCCGGCCCGGTATCTTCGACGGAGACCCTGACCTCATCACCGCACTCCTCAACCCGGATGACGATATCTACATCCGGACCGCCGAACTTCACGGCGTTACCGATGAGGTTTGAGAAGACCGCAGGAAGGAGATCATCGGCGAGGACGAAGACCGATGATCCCTCGTACCGGATCCGGACTTCGGGGTGATCGGCCATCTGCGCTCGTATCACCCGGTCGAGGTCCACGCGCACCAGCGCCGCCCCACCTTCCCGGGCCTCCCGGAGGGTGGCGACGCGCCCGACGATCGATGAGCTCTGCTGTAGCCCTGCAAGCATCTTCTGAGCCATCTTCTGTTGTTCACCTTCAAGGGTATCGACCAGGAACTGCGTGTAGCCGATGGCGACCGCGTTGGCGTTGTTGATATCGTGGACCATGACGTCCAGGAAGAAGTTTGTCACCTCGCTGGACTCCTCAAGTTCAGCGGCCCGCACCCGGACCAGATCGTCGAGCCGGGCATCCCGCTCCCGCAGGGCCTCTTCAGACTCCCTGAGGCGCTGGATGTTCTCTTTGAGAGCGGTCACCATGACGCTGATGCTCTCAGAGAGGCGGGCAAACTCCGTCCCGGCGGATACCTGGATAGGGTGATCGAGATCCCCGCCGGCGATCCGGTCGACGTCGTGTACGATCTCCTGTATCGGCCGGGTGATCCGGCGTGAGACCAGGATCGCGATACAGCATGCGGCGAGACTCACAAAGAGGACCACAATAATCCGGTTGAGGCGCGCCGCCGCGATACGGGCGCCGAGGAGAGCCGTGGTGTATGTCAGCCCGGCGACCCGGCTCGCATCCGATGGGGTGACGGGATCGGAGAGGTCGATGAAGACATACCTGGTGATGGTCCCGGAATCTTCGTCCGCGATCGTCCTGCTCTCCCTCTCTTCAAAGACCGAGGCGACGACCGGGTCCGCCGCTCCGGGCACGATCGGGCCTCCTGAACCGACCGCATCGACGATCCTTCCGTAGCGATCGTAGATCCGGATATCCCGGAGGGCGGGGTTTGATCGCATCAGGTCATCCCTCAGGGTCCTGAAGTCCAGGATATAGCGGTCAGCCCTGGTCGCGTCACAGGCGAGGCCGATCTCGAGGACGTAGCGGTGATCGGGAGAGGGCATATAGGCAAACTTCCGCCAGCTCCCGCCCGCCGTCTCCACCACGACGCGATCCACGACAATCGTATCGCCAAGCCTGATATCCGTGATCCGTTCGTAAAACTCCGGCGCGCCCTTGAAATCAAGACCGATGTCCGGGGGATAGGTGCTGTACTCGATGACGCCCGACTCGTTGATTATGTAGATATCCATCCCTTCTCCGAGGTCTTCCTGGATCCGGGCGAGATCCATCCCACCCGGGTCATTTCCTGCACGTTCGTATTCGGCAAAGACCGGGCCGAACCCCTCCACCATCCGGGAGTCAAGCGTTCTATCGAAGAGTTTCAACCCCGTGTCCACGAGGCGCAACGACCGGACAACGTTCGCCTCTGTCTCTTCCCGGAAGAGGTCATCCCCGGCGATCAGGGTCTCCTCGACCTCCCGGTAGTCCAGGAACGAGATCGCCCCTATCACGGGAAGCGTGATCAGGATCATGATGAGGGGGAGGTGGGTTCTAAGGTGACAGCGCCACCTCCTGCTGGAGCCCGGCGTCGTCATGGTGCACCGCCCTCTCTCGCCTTCCGGAGGGTGAACCGGACCACTGTGCCTCCACCTTCCCGGCTCTCTGCCCACATCCTCCCTCCATAGCGTGCAATAAGCGTCCGACAGATGTAGAGCCCGAGTCCACTCCCTGAGGCCCCGCCACCTCCCCGGGCCAGTCTGTCAAAGAGCCGTGGCCTCACGGTATCAGGGATACCCGGCCCGGTATCCTCGATGGAGACCAGAACCTCATCGTCGCATTCCTCGACCTGGATGGTGATCCAGACCTCCGGACCGCCGAACTTCACAGCGTTGCCGATGAGGTTTGAGAAGACCTCAGGCAGGAGATCATCGGCAAGGACAGAGGCCGTGGTGCCGGAGCAGGTTATCCGGGATGTGGGGGCGCGTTCGATCTCGTCCCTGATAACCCGATCGAGATCGACTGCCTTAAAGGCTTCCGACCTCTCCCCGATATGCCGGATGGTGTTGACGTTGTGCACGATCTCGATGCTCTTCGCAAGTCCTGCCTTTGCCTTCCGGAGGTGTTCCGCTTCGGGCGTTCCCTCGAGATCGCTGAGGAGGAGGTCAGAATATATATTTGCGATGTTGTTTGCGCCTCCGATGTCATGGCCCATGATGTCAAGCAGGAGTGATGCCATACGGTCGGACTCATCGAGGGCGGCCGTCCGTTCCTGGATCTCATCCTCGAGGGTCTCGTTGTGGCGGATGAGCGCTCTCTCTGAGTCCTGGAGTTTTTGCAGGGTCTCTTTTAAGGAGGCGACCATCACCGATACGCTCTCAGAGAGATGGGCAAACTCATCACATCCACCGACCTGTATATGGCGGTCCAGGTCGCCGCCGGCGATGGCGTCGACATCCTCAACGAGGGTGCGCATCGGTCGTGTCAGGGATCGCACGGCGATGAGAGAGAGGGCGGCGATGAGGAAGATCCCGATGAACAGGGTTCTGATGTGCCGGGAGAACATCCCCGCGATCTTCTCCTCGACGACCTTTGCGTTGTAGGCCACCTCAACGACCATGCTCGTGTCTGATGCGTGATCGCTATCCGCCCTGTCGATGTAGATGTAGCGGATCACCTCCCCCCTGGCGGTATCCTCCGCTTCAAGTCTGGTCTGCTCCCGGTACGCCTGCCGGGCCAGGGCCACCCGGCGTTCATCGTCAGGATGTGCCTCGCCCGCGATCCGCTCGCCCCGGAAGTCAAAGATCCGGATAGTGCTGACGTGGGGATCGCTCTTCACCACCTCATCGACCGCATCCGCGTAGCTCAACTCCTCACGCTGCTGCAGGAATTCCGGATCCAGGAGCCCGAGCTCGAGGAGGTAGCGGCGGTCGGGGGAGGGGAGGTAGGCATACTTCCGGCGCTCGCCGGTCGTGAGATCGACGACAACCCTGTCGGCCGAGAAGGCGCCACTTAGCCGGATATCTGTTATGCGGTCGTAGAAGTCAGGGATATTTCTGAAATCGTACCCGAGCTCAGGGATGTGGGTGGTGTACTCGATGATGCCGTCCTCGTTGATGATATAGAGATCCATCCTGCCCCCGAGGTCCTCCTTAACCCGGGCGAGGTCCATCGCGCCCGGATCCCCTCCCGCCCGCTCATACTCAGCGACAAACGGGACGAACCCCTCCCGCATCTCGTTATCCAGGGTATCGTCGAGGAGTTTTTTCCCGGCACCCAGCAGGCGCATCGCAAGAGCGATGCTGTACTCAGTCTGATCCTGGAGCACCCCGGTATCAGCCTCAAGTCCCTGTCGGACGCTGGCATACCCGGAGAATGATATCAGGTAGACGACGGGAGCCATCGCAAGCAAGATGGCGAGCAGGAGATAGAAGGCCAGGGGAAGCGACGGGCGCACTGCTTTTTTCATCGGCATCCGGGTTATGCTCTCTGTCCCGTGCCACAGGGCCGGGATGGTTATTCAAGGGGATATTATGCCTGCTGATATTTAGTGTGAGCTCTTCTGATGCGGCAGAGGAGATCTTCACTGGTTTCTATAGCCCGGGAGGGATAATGCCGGGAATAAGATGAAAAAAGAGAGAATCAGGGCCTGGCCGGCCCGGTACAGTATTACGACGAAGCGGTACGGTGATCTTACATCGGGGGCATGCCGCCCATGCCACCCATGCCGCCACCCATGCCACCGCCCATGGCAGCCATCTCCTCAGGAGAGGGACCGGCAGACTTGGATGAAGCGATGACATCATCGATCCGGAGGATCATAACGGCAGCCTCGGCGGCGCTTGAGACCGCCTGGGTCTTCACCCGCAGGGGCTCGACAACACCTGTATCGAGCATATTCCCGGAGACAGCGTTGAATACATCAAGTCCCATGTACTTCCCGCTCTCGCCACCCTTCTCGTGGGCTGCGCGGAGGGCGACAAGCATATCGATCGGGTCGAGACCTGCGTTCTCGGCAAGCGTTCTCGGGATGATCTCAAGCGCGGTTGCGAACGCCTCGATGGCGAGCTGGGCACGTCCCCCGACGGTTGCAGCGTACTCGCGGAGACGGAGCGAGAGCTCGATCTCAGGAGCACCACCGCCGGCGACGAACTTCCTGTCCTCGAGGGCAACGCTGACGACCCGGAGAGCATCCTCGATGGCACGGTCGAGCTCAGCGACGACATGCTCGGTGCCGCCACGGATGATGACCGAGACCGCCTTTGGATTCTCGCACTCGGTGACGAAGATCATCTCTTCGCCGGAGATCCTCTTCTCCTCGACGTTGCCGGCCTTGCCGAGTTCCTCGGGGGCGATGGCGTCGATGGAGCTCACGATGGCCGCACCGGTGGCGCGGGCGAGCTTCTCCATATCGCTCTTCTTGACACGCCGCACGGCAAAGATGCCGGCCTTGGCGAGGTAGTGCTGGGCGATGTCGTCGATACCCTTCTGGCAGAAGAGTACGGTTGCACCGCTCGCGACGATCTTGTCGACGATGCCCTTGATCATCCGCTCCTCTTCGTCGAGGAACATCTGGAGCTGGTCAGGGCTCGTTATGCTGATCTCGGCGTCGACCTCGGTCTTCTTGAACTCGACGGCGGCGTTCAGGAGCAGGATCTTCGCATCCTTGACGATACGGGGCATGGCGGGGTGCACACGCTCCTTGTCGATGATCATACCCTCGACGATCTCGGAGTCCTCGATAGACCCGCCGACCTTCTTCTCGACCTTCACGAACTCGGTATCGACGGTGCCGTCATCCTCAGCGACCATCGTGATAGCCCTGACGACGAGCTCGGTGAGTTTCTCCTTCGCGGCCTCGGCGCCCTTGCCGGTCATGGCCGTGTCGGCGATCTTCTTGAGCATCTCCATGTCGTCAGGCTTGACGGCGATCGCGATCTCATCGAGGATGCTCTGCGCCTTCTCGGCAGCCATCCGGTATCCGTGGGCGATGACCGTCGGGTGCACATCCTGGTCGAGGAGATCCTCGGCGCGCTTCAGGAGCTCGCCTGCGATGACCACCGCAGTCGTGGTACCGTCGCCGACCTCGTCGTCCTGGGTCTTTGCGATCTCGACCATCATCTTCGCGGCGGGGTGCTCGATATCCATCTCCTTTAAGATGGTCACACCGTCGTTTGTGATGACGACATCACCGATGGTATCGACGAGCATCTTGTCCATGCCCTTGGGCCCGAGTGTTGTCCGTACAGCGCTTGCGACGGCCTTTGCGGCCGCGATATTGCCGGACTGTGCGTCACGGCCTCGGGTACGCTGGCTACCCTCTTTCAGAATAAGAATTGGTTGTCCTCCAAGACTTGACATAGGTATCACCGTTGTTAAGCGATAGAAATGTAGGTTTGTAGTTCTATATAAACCCTCTTACCCGTTGATCATATCTATGAGGTCTGAGCCGTCTTCGAGAGTATGGAGGTGCTCTTCACCGATAAGGAGGGTTTTGCCGATTTTTTTCTGCTTTTTGTAATCTGTGGCGATGCAAACCGCAAACGTCTTCGTGATCTGGGATATGCTGCCGATAAGAGAAGCGCGCTTTACGACCTTCTGAGAAGTGCCATATGCAGCGAGGATCGTATGCCGGTCAAAGAGCGCCAGTGCCTGGAACGGAGCGCGTCGCATCGCATGTATCTCCATACCCATGCGCTCGAGATCGATAAGGATATCCTCGGTTGCGGATTCTACAGGCCGGGTGCGGGGCTCTGAGGATTGATAGTCGAGGAGCTCGATCGACTCGATGAGCGGGGCGGAGAAGAGCTCCTCAAGCCTGATCGCGACATCGAGCGTGGTGCCCATACCGCTCTCGTACTTGCTGATGGTCCGGCGGGAGACACCGAGCTCCGATGCCAGATCCCCGAGCGACATCCGGGAGCGCACACGGACCTCGTGGAGGAGGTCGCCCTTGATCTTGACGTAGAGGCCGCCGGGCGATGCGTAGACCAGCGGCGAGAGTCCTTCAACAAAGTAGTCAAAGAGGGTCTCGGGGCTGATGGCAAAGAGCCCGTAGCGTATGTAGACAACCCCGCGCTCAAGTTCCGCATCGCGCGCTCGCTCTCCGACGATGAGCGGGGTGGCATCAAGAAGCCGGGCGATCAGGTCAAGATCCCACGCTATATCAGCACTCACGCTATCGATGTGGGGGACAACTTTGATGATGACAAGGGTGTCGCCCTTCTTCGTGATAAGGTCGAAGCTCCGCGGCCGGATGTTGCACCGTTCCGAGACATCGAAGTCCGCGAGGAGCATGATGCTGATGACCATCTGGGGGAGGCGATCCTGCGACATAACCCGTAAGAATCGATATAGCCGAAGAATGATATAAACTATGGGGTCATGTGGATCGGGATCGATGATACGGATTCCCCTGCCGGGATGTGCACAACCTATATCGGGGCGATCCTGGCGCGCCGGCTCGTATGCGCAGGTATCCGTGTCGTCGATGCCCGCCTGGTCAGGTTGAACCCGAACGTCGTCTATAAGACACGGGGGAACGCGGCGGTCTGCATCGAGGCTGAAGGAGATATCGATACAGGGTTCAAACTCGCCTGCGCGTGCACAGAAGAACTCGCTGAGTTTGATGCCGCCGGAACGAACCCGGGAGTGGTGGCGTCTCTCGTCAAACCGCCGCCCGATTTTTACCACGCGGCACTCCGGGATTTCTGTACGCTGGATGAGGCCTGCGAAGTGCTTGAGTCGATCGGGGCTCACTACCGGGGCTACAAGAACCGGCGGGGGCTCATCGGTGCAACAGCAGCAATAGCAAGCGATTTTTTTGACCGGACATACGAGGTGCTCGTCTACCGGAAGCGCGAGAACTGGGGCACCCCCCGGAGGGTGGACCGCGAGAGCCTCTTTTATGCCGATGATATGACGTCTCCCCATACCTGGGATACGGTGGACCGCGAGAACGATATCGTGGTCAGCGTGCCCCACACCCCTGATCCGGTCCTCTTCGGCATCCGGGGGGGGAGCCCGGCGTGGGTCAGGGAGGCGAGATCGTATATCCGCTCCGAGGAGCCGGCCTTTGAACAGGTCTACACAACGAACCAGGGGACGGATGTCCACCTGGTGCCGGGGGAGATAGGGGCGCTCAGGGAGGGGCGATCGTACGTTGTGCGCGGTGAGGTCGAGAGCGCTCCGGTCACCGGCCCCGGCGGCCATGTCTCGTTCATCCTCTCCGGCGAGGGGGCGAGCATCCGCTGTATGGCCTACGAACCGACGAAGGGATTTCGGGATCTCGTGCGGGCCCTCATACCGGGTGACCGCGTTGTCGCGGCCGGGAGCTACAAAGGGGAGAGCCTCAACCTTGAGAAGATCGGGATCTTCCACATCGTCGATGCGGTCCGAATCCGTCCCCCGGTCTGCCCGACCTGTGCAAAGCGGATGACGAGCGCCGGGACCGCGAAGGGCTACAAGTGCAGGGTCTGTGGTGCCCGGGCCCGGGAACCGGAGATCGAGAGGTTCGAGCGCCGGATCAGGCCCGGGTGGTACGAGGTGCCTTCGAGCGCCCGCAGGCATCTTGCGCGACCGCTCCTGCGCGGCACCCCGGCGTGGCAGCAGGCGCTCTGTGATTAAGTCGCCGGATGGACCTGCAGAGAAAACCATCTCATCCCGGACAATTTCCCTTTTAGTCGGTGATATCGTAATTCGCGCGATAAATTGTCGCTGTAATCTCCCGGATGAAGAAGCCTGTTCTTCTCCATCTCCAGTTAATCGAATAAACTTTACAAAAAAAAATTTATAACATTTGTGAGTTAACGTATCCCTGGTGATCCCGTGCTGACTATCAGCAACGAAGGTACGTGCCCTGCGCCTCTCGACTCGTGATGGTGCCGACCCTGACAACCAGGGTTTCTGTGATGGGCCGTACAGATCCACAAAGCCGGGTGTGCATGGAAAAAGAGGGAGCAAAACGCGAGGGAGATCCTCGAGTCGGCCTTCTGCTCCCCACCCCTAAAAACCCGCTCTCAAGAGAGATTTGGTCCGGTCGGAAAGACCGGACTCGCCGGCACGGCGGGACGAGTGGGATCATCCCGTGTCGGTCAACCAAGTCATCCCCTGTCTGGCACCGAGAACCCAACATCCCGGGTTCCCGTGCAACCCAATATTTTTTCCCCGTATCTCTCCAGGAGACTTCCGGCCCGCTGCCTCCCTCAAAAATCTCTCGTAAACCGGCAGGAGAGACTGCCATGCAGCCCCTCGCATCGGGATACACAAGGTCTTAAGTGAGTATAAGCGCCACTATTTCCCTGAAACTGGTGTTATAGTATCATGACCTTTGAGTATGGGGATGCAGTACAACAGGCGCGGGTGCGCCCCGGTATGACGGTCGGTGAACTCGTCGATGAACTCGGGAAAGCGGGAGCCTACAACGGGGGATCCCTGTGGCAGGCGGTCAATATCTATGAGCAGATGCTCCGCGATGAGGAGGCGCTGAAGTTCTTCGGCCTCTCGGGCGCCATGGTGCCCGGCGGGATGGGGGGGATCGTGGCCGAGCTCATCAGGCGGGGGCATATCGATATACTGGTATCGACCGGGGCAAACCTCACCCACGATGTCATCGAGGCGATCGGGTGCCACCACTACCACGGGACGTCTGATCTCTCGGATGCCGAGCTCTGCGAGGAGGGGGTCAACCGGATATACGATATCTTCCTCCCGAACGAGGCGTTCATCAGGTTCGAGGAGTTCATGCAGGGCGTCTTCTCGTCGCTCCCGAATGGTTCAACGGTCTCGATATCCGAACTCCTCAACCGGATCGGGAGCCGGCTTGATGCCGGGATCCTTTCTGAAGCGGCGAAGGCCGGTGTGCCTATATACTGTCCGGCCATACAGGACTCGATGATCGGGCTCCAGTACTGGATGTTCTCCCAGACAAACAGGGTCGTCGTCAGCGCTTTTGAGGATATGCACGGACTCCTGGATCGCTGCTTTGAGGCAGAGCGAGCGGGGGCGGTCTTTGTGGGCGGGGGCGTCCCGAAGAACTACATCCTGCAGAGTAAGCTGATGACCGAGAGCGGGTTTGACTACGCGGTGCAGCTCACCGGCGACCGGCCGGATCTCGGCGGGCTCTCGGGCGCGACGCTCGATGAGGCCCGATCGTGGGGTAAGCTCACCGGGGAGGCCCGGGCGGTGACGGTCTACGGGGATGCGACGATCAACCTCCCCATGCTCGTGGCCGCAACCCTTGAGAGGCTGGAAGGATGACCGAACTCATACTCGCCCTCGATCTCCTCGACCGGAAGGAGGCAACGCGGGTCGCAGAGGCCTGTGCACCCTGCATCGACGCGATCAAGGTCGGCTACCCGCTGGTCCTTGCGACGGGCCTCTCCATCGCTGACGACCTCGCCGGACTCGGTCTCCCGCTCATAGCGGATTTCAAGGTCGCCGATATACCGAACACCAACCGGCTCATCACCGAGGCGGTCTTCGCAGCCGGGTTTGACGCCATCATCGCCCACGGGTTTGTGGGGGCCGATGCTGCGCGGGCCTGCGTCGAGGTGGCACACAACCACGATGGGGCCGCCTACATCGTCGCGGAGATGAGTCATCCCGGGGCGACGGAGTTCTTCCACGGGGGTGTGGCCGAACGGCTGGCGGCACTCGCCGTCACCGTCAGGGCCGATGGTATCATCGCTCCCGCAACCCGGCCGGATCGGATCAGCCAGCTCCGCGAGATCGTCGGTGCGAGGACGATCTACTCCCCTGGCGTCGGGGCTCAGGGCGGTGACCCCGATGCTGTGGCCCGGCTGGTCGATGGTATAATCGTTGGCAGGAGCATATATGAGGCAGGGGATCCGGCCGCCGAGGCGAGGCTCCTCTCCCGCATCCGCCAATGATTGAGATCTCCGATCTGATCTTTCCTGAGATGATGAGCCCTATGAGTGATCTGAGGCGGATGCGGGTTTTTCCCGTATCTCAAGAATTATATATCATCCTGTAAAAGACTGGTACCATGAACTGGAGCCCAGAACAACTGCAACTTGCAGAGAAATACCGGAGTCTTGATGAGATCCCGGAGGAGGAGCGGCGGTACAAGTGTCACACATGCCATTTTGTCGTGGACGAGACTCCCTGCCCTCACTGCGGCGAGACGTCGCTTGAGATCATGTGCCCGCTCGACCACTGTGATTGCCATCACTCCATCGTCGAGAGCATCGAGTACTGCCCGCTCTGTGGCCAGGCCGTCTGCCCGGAGTGCGGGAGCCACGACGTCGTGCAGATCAGCCGGGTGACCGGGTACCTCCAGGATGTCGCGGGCTGGAACGCTGGTAAACAACAGGAATTGAAAGACCGGGTCCGCTACTCCGTCGTATGAAGTATTTCATCCGGGACAATACTCTTTTCATCCGCGGCCAATTCAGGGCGGTCAGCACCGGCATACACGGCGGAGTCGCCGATGTCACGACCATCCTGAACAGCACGGTGCCACGCGACTTTAACGATGATCCATCTCGCTACATCGACCTCCTCGTCGCCCGACACGGGTTCTCACGGGAGTGTTTTGCTCTCCTGACCGCTGTCGATATGCACCACCTCTGTGTGCTCCAGTACGATTTCATAACAGTCTTCATAACGGCAGGCGTGACGAACCCGACAGCGTCCCCAACTTCCCCGCATACCATCAATATCATCGTCCATAGCCGGGAGGAGATGAGCGATGCCGCGCTCCTTGAGACGATCATAACGGTGACCGGGGCAAAGGCGCAGGCGCTCCACGGCCTCGGGTACGACTTTCCCGGCACCACCACCGACGCGGTCGCCGTCGCATGCGAGCGCGGGGGAGCCGGCAGACATACCTACGCCGGAACCCTGACGGAGGCCGGCCGGCGGGTCCATGCGGCCATCCTCCACGGCGTACCGGAGGCGCTCGCCCGGCAGCAGGAGCGGGTCCGCCGGAGTGAGCCATCGTTCTTCATATACAGCCGATACGGCGGGGATCACTGGGTGGAGTGGCAGAAAGAGGAGTGTCCCTACTACCCCTGCCACTTCCCGGGGCAGCGCTGTGACTACTGTTACTGTCCCTACTATCCCTGCGCCGACGAGGAACTCGGGGAGTGGGTCGAGAGCTCAAGCGGCGGCAGGGTCTGGGGTTGTGCCGGGTGCATACTCCTGCATATCCCGGAGGTAGCAGACTACGTGAAAAGAAATCCTGAGGCCACCCTCGCTGAGCTCAGGCGCCTCAGGGATACACTCTGATTCGATTCTTCGCGTGGTCTCTCAGGCCTCGGCGATGCCGAGGGCGGAGAGCATCTCTTCGAGTGGGATGCCATGCACCTGGGCGGCTTCCCGGATCGTCTCGCTGTTTGCGATGGCACAGCCGAGGCAACCCATCCCGAACCGGAAGAGTATCTGTGCCGAATCGGGCTTTTCTCTGAGGAGTTCCGCGATTGTACTGTCCGCATTCAATGCCATACATCTGATGTTGTCCCTACCACTATATATATATTGGAGGAGCGAGCGCGTATGCACCGGCAGGGCGGTAGTGCTCCGAAACAGGGCGCGGAGTCCGGGCATACCGGTTTTACGGGCGCGCGGGTGGGAACGCATGGTGAGCCACGGGGCAGGAACCCTGTTCATCCTTCAGGGGTGGGTCCTCTCCAGGATACTCCGCCGGCCCCGGTGGTAGCGGTTGTTTGTACGAGGGGTGATTTGTGCTATACCATCGGGGTTACGCACTTTTGTGCGATCACCATGAAAACAGACATCAATCACCAGCTATGTTTCCGTGGCCAGTCCTCCCCTGATTGCAGAGGTAGATTGCATTACCTCTCCTGTAGCTGCCCGATGCGGCGTATCGTGTGC
>JAAYND010000140.1 GCA_012521035.1 Methanomicrobiales archaeon | reverse complement strand
TCCGCCACCTCTTCAGGCCTGCCCGGCAGGATGTTGAGATCGCAAAGATCCAGGCAATCGCCGATGCAAACGCAGAGAAGTTCGGGATCGATATCAAACTGAGAAAGTCGGCAGAATAAACTCATCCCGGCATATCGGGGTCTCCACCGCCCCTCTTTTTTGGTCTTTGCACCGGAATGCATGAACACCACCCCCGGTGTCTGGTGCGGCTGCCATCATCCTGCGATCATAAAGTTTAATTATTGCTACTCAACTAAATATTAGTGTCACCTGGTATGACCTTTTCGGAAGCGCCTTTTACTCGCGACGGAGGAGAGGCTAACCAGATAGTACCATGCATCCAGATCTCTCCACGCCTGCCGCGGTCCCTCCGGCAGCACCGTCGCCTTCCAGGTGACAAACACTCACAATCGGTCAGGCATCCACCCTGAGTCCTTCCACAGTGTATCCAGACCCTCAGGCCAGGAGGATCGTCACGACGAAGTAGAGCCCAAAGAGCACCATGGCAATTCCGCTCACCTGAACCACCCGTTTGTAATGTGGCCCCAGGATGTTTGCTCCCCGTGAGACCGCTATCCCGAGGAGCCCGAGCCAGGCGATATCAGCGCCGATATGCCCGAGATAGAACGCGGTAAACGATGGATGGAGCGCGAGAAACCCGACGCCGAACGTGAGCCACCAGACCCACCAGTAGGGATTGCCGAGTGTGCAGGCCACCCCCAGGGCGACCGGCGCCCTCCTCTCCTCACTCACGGCGGTGGCATCACCGGCACCGCGGAACTGCATGATCCCGAGTGCGACAAGGACGCCCGACCCTATGAGCGCAACGACCTCGATATACGGGACGTCGCGCACACCAAGAGCTATGGCCGCGACCATGGCCGCTTCCGGGATACCGTGGCCCGCGATCAGTCCGGCGACAAAAGGCCCTGGCCGCCGTGCACCAAGGCCCAGGACCGCGGCGGTCATGGGGCCGGGGGACGCGGCCCCCGTTATACCGATCAAGAACGAGGCAGCGACGATCTCGATCACGGACGACCCCTCCTCCACGAGGCGGCGAAGGGGAGGAGAAGAACGATAGCGATCGCAACCCAGATGGTGCCAAACGTCGTGAGCAGGAGCTCGCGCTCTGGCGTGTAGAAGCGGACCTCGACGACACTCGCCCGATCCCAGGTGATCTCCAGGGGCTCATCCGGTTCCCGGGAGATCACTCCTCCACGGCTGACCATGCCGAGGAGAGGGTTCTTGACGTCAAGCCCCGGGGGGAGGGTGAGAGAGACGGTATACGGCGTATCAAAGACCGCGACGAAGTGGTTGTCCCGCAGGGGGGCGCGGTAAGAGATGGTGTAGTCTCCTTCCGGGAAGGTGATGACGCCCCTGCCCCGGTCACGGTACTCAACCGGACCTTCAGGGCCGAGCACCTCGATATCCTCGACCTTGAGCGGAACCCGCTCTCCCAGAAAGCCCGGGCTCCAGAACGTATACTCGCTCGCCGTGACCCGGACAGATGCCTCGTAGGCGGTGCCGTCCGGAAGCACCCGGAAAGCGGCCTCTTCAGCCGCCACCGGGATGCAGGTCAGTATCAGCGCAAGGCAGAGAGCAAGGAGGGCAGGTCTGCGTCGATCTCGATCGGGGGGTCGCATTGTCGTACTACTGTCTCAGGATCCTTTAAGAGATGACCGGTCACCACACAGACGATCCGCTCGTCCCTGTCGATCAATCCTTCTTCTGCAAGTTTCCGTATCCCGGCGACCGAGGCAGCGGAGGCGGGCTCAACACCGATCCCCTCCATCCTCGCAAGGTCGCGCTGCATGCGAAGGATCTCCTCATCGGTCACGGCCGCCGCAGTCCCGCCGGTCGCACGTATGGCGACGAGCGCCTTCTCTGCGTTCACCGGGGCGCCGATCCGGATAGCAGTCGCTATGGTCTCGGGTTCGGGTTCGGGGACCAGTACATCGAGGTTCTGGTCTATCGCCTTCACCACCGGCTGGGAGCCCGCGGCCTGGATCCCGGTCATCATCGGCAACCGGTCGATGAACCCGAGCGCCTCAAGCTCCCGGAGCCCCTTGTAGACCGCTGAGATGTTCCCCGCGTTTCCGACCGGGAGGAC
>JAAYND010000139.1 GCA_012521035.1 Methanomicrobiales archaeon | reverse complement strand
TAGGGGAGGTGGACGATCGGATCCCCGCCGGTAAACCCGATTGTCCGGATGCGCGGACCACGGTAGGCAGCGATCCGCTTCCGGGCCTCTTCCACCAGCACCGCCGCCGGCAGATGACCGGCGTAGTACCAGCCGGGATCGGGGTACTGGGAGATCCTGTAGGCATTGCAGTGGAGGCAGCGGTAACAGCACCCGAGCAGGGTGACGATGTAGCTTGCGAGGGTGCCCGAACACATCGTCGCCGCCACCTCAGCGCGGCCGACGCGGCACACCCCCCGCTCCCCCCGCAGGCGGTCTACGCCGCATCTCCATTCACAGAGGCGGCAGGACTCAAGATCTCTCATACTATCTCCCTCGTGCGGATGTAAAAAGAGCCTTTGGTTCCAGGACCGATGTGCCGCCACCGGTGCAACTATTTGTGTGCGGATCTCAGAATGTACGTATGCAGATATTACCGCCTGGTACTAACGGAATGCTACTGCAACCTGTAGGAATCATACGTAACGCCGTACAGGAACCGTTCCTCGTCGCTGGCAGAGATGGCATATCCATGCGGGAAGAACTCGACGCGAGCAGAGATCGCATCAAGAGTGCAAAAGAATCGATATCAGAGATCACCATCGATGAGAGCCGTATCGACCTCCTCGAAGGAATCGAGGAGTACTCCCACGTCACGGTGCTCTACTGGGGGCACAAAGTGCCCGAGGAGAGTCGGGCTGTCAACCGCGTGCACCCGATGGGCCGGAAGGATATTCCGCTGACAGGGATCTTCTCAACATGCAGCCCCGCCCGCCCAAACCCGGTGCTTGCGACCGTCGTCCGACTGCATGCCCGGCGCGGGAACGTCCTCGAGGTCACGGGGCTCGATGCCGTCGATGGTAGCCCGCTCATCGATATCAAACCCTACGTCCCGACCCACTACCCACAGGTGGATGTGCGGATCCCCGAATGGATGGCAGGCCTGATAAAAGATATCGCTGAACAGCAGAAGTGAGTCCGGGGACGGCGATGAATTCCCTCACCGCCTCTTTGTGACCTCTTTTTTGAGGGACTCCAGCTTATCCTCAAACGCCACCCCGTACTTCCGCGCGAGGACGACCACTGCCGCCTCCACGCGGAGGTTGCCGTCGAAGTGCTCGACGATCCGGTGGAGCTCTGCGACGACCTCCTGCGGCGCCATTCCCCTCGTGGTGGCGATCCTTCCTATCAGCTCCTCGTAGGGACTCTCCTTTGCGAGGACGTCGGAGGTGGGTTTGAACCCGAGGGGTATCGAGACCTCCGCGACATCAAAGAGCGGCCTGATAGTCCCGCTCTCGATAGCGATGAGCCCCTCCGACCTTGCACGCTCCAGGAGCTGGTTTGCCTGCTCCTTGTTCATCCACTTCCGATCGATGGCGATGTAGAAGACAAACTCGCTTCTCTGCAATCGTTCTTTGCGCATATGCTTGAACGGTGCAGCGACGGCAATCTTTACGCTCACTCGCAGGCACCCTTCAGGAACTCTCGCAGGTCCATCGCATCCATATCGCCACGAGAACTCTCTTTTGCAGCATAGCACTCGGTCGTCGGCCCTTTATCGACGATCCTGAGGTAAAAGACATTCTCTGCCACCGGGAGCCGCTTTTCCGGTGTGAGGAGCGTCCTTTGAAACTCCATCCGGAGATCCGCTGCCTCGCTGATATTCTCGGAGAGCGGGATCAGGTCTTCGAGATCCAGGAACTGTGTCCGTCCGTCCGTGACCTGGATGAGAATCCTCTCCTTGATGAGGCCGTCACCGCGCTTTGTTGTCGTGTGGGTGTTGTGTAGCCGCGCCATGCACGAGAGGAGATCTGGAAACGGCCGGGCGACCTCGAAGTCGAGGTCGATCTGTAGGGGGAAGCGGTGGTATATCCTGCGCATCACTAGAGTTGATGTGCGCGGAACGTAAAAAAGATATGATCCTGCCGGTCACCCCTCTCCCGGGACCGTGCAAAGGTTTTTGCCGATCCGCCTCCCGGCCAGTGGATCATGACCGAACAGGTTACACTCCTGCAGATGAACGACTCGCACGGGTACATCGAACCGCACCCTGAGCTCTTCTGGACCGGCGGTCGGGCAGAGTACCGGTTGGCCGGGGGTTATGCCCGGATAGCCGCGCTCTTCGATGCGGTGCGGGATGCGCGGCCGGGGCGGGTGCTCGCGTTTGACTGCGGTGATACCATCCACGGAACCTACCCTGCCGTGCAGTCAGAGGGTGAGGCCTTCGTCCCGGTCCTCAACGCTCTCAGGTTCGATGCCATGACCGCCCACTGGGAGTTTGCCTACGGGCCTGAGCAGTTCCGAAAGATTGCCCGCCGCCTTGACTACCCGGTTCTTGCCATAAACTGCTACGACGACTCCACTGAAGATCTCGTATTTCCACCCTGTACCATCTGCGAGACCGACGATCTCCAGGTCGGCGTCATCGGGATCGCCGCTACAGTCGTCGACAAAGTGATGCCGGAGTCTTTCTCGGAGGGGATCCACTTCACACTGGGAAACGCCGAGCTCCCTGGATATATCACCCATCTCCGCGAAGAGGAGGGTGTGGACCTGATCGTTGTGGTCTCGCACCTCGGCTTTCCCCAGGAGGTGAACCTCGCCCGGGAGGTGGACGGGATCGACGTTCTCCTCTCCGGGCACACCCACAACCGGCTCTTTGAGCCGGCGGTCGTCAACGGGACCATTCTCATTCAGTCGGGCTGCCACGGATCTTTCATCGGGCGCCTCGATCTCGAGGTCGAGAACCGGCGGGTGACGGGGTTTGACCACGATCTTATCGTCGTCGGTGAGGCTATCGGGCCTCACCCCGAGGTCGAAGAGATGGTCGAGGGGATCATGGACCCGCACCGCGAGTACCTCTCCCGGGTCGTCGGCGAGACCCGGACGGGGCTTAACCGCAACACGATCCTCGAGGCCACGATGGATAACTTCCTCCTCCAGGCGCTCCTCGATCTGGTGGATGCAGATGTGGCGTTCTCAAACGGCTGGCGCTACGGTGCCCCGGTGCCGCCGGGCCCGATCACTGTAAACGATCTCTGGAATATGGTGCCGGAGAACCCCCCGGTCTCGGCGGTCGAGATCACCGGCAGGGAGATGCGCGCGATGATGGAGGAGAACCTTGAGCGGACCTTCGCGCGGGATCCCTACGAGCAGATGGGCGGCTACGTGAAGCGGTGTATGGGGATAAATCTCTACTGCAAACTCGAGAACGCATCCGGACTCCGTATACAGGAGTTCTTCGCGGGGGGAAAGAGACTTGACCCGGACGCCGTCTACCGGACCGTATTCGTCACCAGTCAGGGCGTGCCGGAGGGCTACGGGGAGGGGCGGGAGGATCTGGATGTGAGCGCGATCGAGGCGCTTGAGCGCTACCTCGCGCGGGGGCCCGCCCACGCTGATCTTGTGGGGAGTATCGTGGCGGTGTGACGCGACTCCCCTGTCGGTCCAGGCAGCTATACACGGCATAGCAGGTACAGCATTCGCTCCCCGGGGAATCGATCGTAAAAAAGATATTACGCCAGCAGGACTGCGTTCACGACGCCGTCCTGGCCGGGTCTGCTGACGATCCGCGCGCGTCCTATATCGGTCCTGATGATGGCGCCCCTGG
>JAAYND010000138.1 GCA_012521035.1 Methanomicrobiales archaeon | reverse complement strand
TCACCACCGCCTCGATCCCGTAGACGTTCCCGAGCATCTCGGGGGTGAGGATCTCCTCCGGCGTCCCGTAGCCGTAGATCGCGCCTCCCGCGAGGATCAGGAGGCGGTGGCAGTATGTCGCCGCGAGGTTGAGGTCGTGGAGGGCTATGACGACCGCAAGTCCCTTCTCCTCAGCAAGGCCGCAGAGAACCTCCATCACTGCCATCTGGTGACGGATATCGAGGTTGCTCGTCGGTTCATCGAGGAGGACGACGCCCGTCTCCTGGACGAGCGCCCGGGCGATCATCACCCGCTGACGCTCCCCGCCCGAGAGCTCAGAGACCTTCCGAAACGCAAAACCCTCGAGGTCCAGGAGAGCGAGCGCCGCGACCACCCGCTCCTCATCCTCCGGGCTCACCGCCCAGTTCAGGTAAGGCCGCCGGCCCATCAGGACCGTCTCAAAGACTGTCGATGCCGTCTGGTTCCCGGCAGACTGCGGCACATAGGCCATCTCCCGGGCGACATCGCGGCGGTGCATCGTGCGGAGATCCCGGCCACCGAGCATCACCTTCCCCTCCCGGGGGTTGAGCATTCCGTCGACGCACTTGATCAGCGTCGTCTTCCCGCACCCGTTCGGCCCGACGAGACCGATAACCTCCCCGGCATCCACCGTAAACGAGATCCCCGAGAGGACCGCGTGGTCCCGGTAGGCGAACGCGAGATCCTCGATCGAGAGCAGCGCCATCAGGCATTCCTCCGGTGCATGAAGAGGTATATGAAGAACGGCACGCCGAGGAACGCCGTCACGATACCGACCGGCAGAACCTGCGGCGCAAGGATGCTCCGACCGACGCTATCAGCGGCGAGCAGGAGAACAGCCCCTACGAGCCCTGACGCCGGTATGAGGGTCCGGTGATCGCCGCCGATTGCCATCCGGGTGATATGCGGTGCCACGAGCCCGATGAACCCGATCGTGCCGGTGAAACAGATGATCACCGCGGTGATCAGGGAGGCGACCCCCATAAAGACCATCATCGACCGTTCCACCGGCACCCCGAGGCCCGCCGCTACCTCGTCACCCTCGGAGAGGGCGTTTAGATCCCAGGCCCGGTAGATGAGATAGGGGATGGTGCAGGCGAGGACGAAGGTCACGAGACCAAGTTTCGGCCAGGTGGACTTCCCCACCGACCCAAACATCCAGAAGACCACCGCCTGGAGCTCTTCAGCGGTCCCGACGTACTGGAGGAGCGATGTCACCGCGGAGAAGAGGTACATAAGGGCGATACCAGCGAGGATCATCGTCTCGCTGCTCACGCCCCGGTAGCGGGCCATACCGTAGATCGCGACCGATGCGAGCAGAGCGAAGAGGAAAGCGTTTGCTATGATTAGATACTCCCCACCGACAAACCCGGCGCCGAGGACGATCGCAACCGATGCGCCGGTGGCGGCGGCCGAGGATATTCCGAGGGTGAAGGGGCTTGCAAGTGGGTTTCTGAGGATACCCTGCATCACCGACCCCGCCACTGCAAGCCCGAACCCGGCTACGACCGCGAAGAGAACCCGGTGGAGCCGGTAATCCCAGACGATGACATCGGCCATCTCAGGGGCGGTGAAGGTTTCGGGGAAGAGGCCAGCGAGGATGGCGAGGTAGGACTCGCCGACGGTGAACCCTGCAGACCCCAGGGTGACCGCGACACCGATGAGGACGGCGAGCAGAACGAGGAGTCCGCCGATGAAGACCGCCCGGGTCTTCTTGAGTCGGGCGTAGCCTTCACGCAGGATGATGCTCTCTTCCATGGAGATCTTCCCGGTCAGGGATAGACGAACGCGCCCTCTGTCGCGAGATTGAAGTCAAGCCCCTGGAATCCGGTGAGGTAGCGCTGGTGGATGGCATTCGGGTCGAGGTCGGCGAACCGCTCCGGGTAGAACCACTTCGCGAGGTAGGCGGTTCCGATGAAGTGCTGGGCGCCGCCGAGGATATCGGAGTGTATGACGTAGACCCTGTCGTCCGCCACCGCAGC
>JAAYND010000137.1 GCA_012521035.1 Methanomicrobiales archaeon | reverse complement strand
GGGTTCCCTCCCCGAGCCCCTCCCCATGCGATATCTCCCATGGTACGGTGGGTGGGATGATGCCGGCGGAACGCGAAATCCGGGCCGGCATCCCCGGCCGGCCTTTCCGGGGATATCGCGACTACTGCCCCCTTCCTGTGGGGGCGGGGGAGGAGCGCCGAAGGCGCGGGCGGGGTGGGAGAGATAGGAGAGCAGTGTATGGGTCGTCTCCCCCCGGGCTTGCGCCTCCCCGGCCTGCACCCCCTCCGGGCTCTCACCACGAGAGCCCCCACTCCCGCGCCGGCCTCCCCCGCGCCGGCCCCCACAAGATACATACCTTATACTCCCATACTCTCATGCGGTGGTTACATGCACGAAGCGCGACTCTACCAGAAGGAGGAAGATAACACTGTCCGCTGCTCGCTCTGCCCTCACCGGTGCATAATCCGGGAGGGGAAGCAGGGAGTCTGTGGCGTCCGCATCAACCACGGTGGAACGCTCTATGCGGCCACCTTCGGCCGGGTTGCCGCCGAGGCGGTCGATCCCATCGAGAAGAAACCGCTCTACCACTTTCTCCCCGGGACACTCTCCTACTCCCTCGGGACCATCGGGTGCAACTTCCACTGTGAACACTGCCAGAACTGGCACATATCGCAGCAGACCCTCCAGATGCGGATGCTCCAGAGCATCTCCCCGGCAGAGGGCGTGGAGCGGGCGCTCGGGTCAGGTTCCGCGAGCATAGCCTGGACCTACAACGAGCCCACCATCTGGCACGAGTACCCGCTCGCCATGGGGGCGCTCGCGCGAAAGGAGAACCTCGGGACCGTCTACGTCACGAACGGCTACATCACCGAGGAAGGGCTCCGCGAGATCGCGCCGGTGCTGAATGCGTATCGCGTCGATATCAAGTCGTTCTCCGATACCTTCTACCGGAAGATCTGCGGGGGACGCCTGCAACCGATCCTCGATGCAACGGTACTCGCAAAGGAACTCGGGCTGCATATCGAGACGGTCACGCTGGTCATCCCGGGGCTGAATGACTCGATGGAGGAGATGGAGGCGCTCATCAGGTGGGTGCTTGAGAACCTCGGGCCCGATATCCCGATGCACTTCACCCGGTTCCACCCGGGCTACAGGATGCAGGAGATGGGGCCAACCGATATCAGGGCACTTGAGAAGATCTACGAGCGGGCAAAAGAACTCGGGATCCACTACCCCTACCTCGGCAACGTCCCCGGCCACCCCTACGAGAACACCTACTGCCCGGCCTGCGGCAGCCTCGCTATCGATCGGTCGCGGTCTGGAATCTCGATGCGAGGGATCGAAGACCATACCTGCACAGAGTGCGGCGGGCATATCGAGTATGTCTCCAGGATCGACTGATAAAAACCCGCATCGGTTCCTGACCGACAGGATGCTCGGGACACTCACCCGCTACCTCCGGTTCATGGGGTATGACACGATGAGCGCAAACAGCCTCTCCCGGGGCAACACCCGGGAGGATACGCTCCTCCTTGAGATCGCCACGAGGGATGACCGGATCCTCCTGACCCGGGACCGCGAGCTCGCACGCCGGGGCGGTGCACGGGCGGTCTGCATCGCATCCGAGGATATCATGGAGCAGGTCCGGCAGATCGCCGACCTCGGGCTCATCGAACCCGGGATCCGTATGACGCGCTGTTCGATCTGCAACGCACGTCTCCGGCCGGCCACCGCCCGCGAGATCCGTGAGACGCGCTACGCCCCGGGGTCGACCGGCGGGAGGGAGTTCTTCTGGTGCCCGACCTGCCGGAAGCTCTACTGGATGGGCTCGCATGGCGACAACCTGAAGAGGCGCCTGAAGGAACTGCTCCCACCCTGATCGCGTCTGCCAGATCCCGGAATCGTTCATTTTTTGACTTGTTCGGGAAATCTCGGAAAAATATATCAACTCTGCGGGGCCATGAGCCGGCCAGCCTGATAGGTATCAGGCGGGGATCTCTGCACCGCACCCGGGGTCCGGGGTCTTCTGGCCCCCCTCTGTATGGAAGGGTGATTGATCTACGATGAGGAATACCATGAAAAATCAGAAGATAGCATTTTTCTGCTGGGAGTCCCTGCACGGGGAGCGCGTGGGCGGGCTTGCGAATGCGGCGACAAACCTCGCTGAGACGCTGGCACGCCACCACGAGGTGCACTACTTCACCCGTGGGAAGGGGCGGGATACCGAGATCAACGGTGTCCGGTATCACTACTGCCGGCCGCGAGGAGGGGATCTCATCCGCTACTGCTCCGATATGAGCAGGAGGATGATCGATCGGTTCAGGGAGTTTGACGCGCCCTCGTTCGACCTCCTGCACTTCCATGACTGGCACGTGGTCGACGCGCTCCACCGGCTCCGGGAGCGGGAGACCATCTTCACCTACCACTCGACGGAGTTCGGACGGAACGGAAACGCTTTCGGCATCGGATGGCCATTCCCCGAGATATCCGCGATCGAGCGCTACGGGGGATCGATCGCAAAACGCATAACAGCGGTCTCCTCGACGCTCCGCCGGGAGGCCATGGTGCTCTACGGCATCCCCAACTGGAAGATCGATGTCGTCCCGAACGGTATCGCGCCTGACCACTACCAGGCGGAGATCGATCCGGAGGAGGTCAAACGCCGCTACGGTTTCAACCCGGACTCACCCCTGATACTCTTCATCGGGAGACTCGCATGGCAGAAAGGCCCTGATATGCTGGTCGACGCAGCCCCGGGCCTCCTCCGGGAGCACCCCGACAGCCAGTTTGTCTTCGTCGGCGACGGGCAGATGCGCCGGGATCTCGAGGCCCGGGCCCGGTCGCTTCCGGCCCGGTTCCTCGGCCGCCTGGACGACGCTGACTACGTCGCTCTCCTCAACGCGAGCGATATCGTTGCCATACCGAGCAGGAACGAGCCCTTTGGACTCGTCCTCCTCGAGGCCTGGAGCGCGGGGCGGTGCGTGGTCGCATCGGACGTCGGCGGGCTCTCCGAGAACATCGAGCACGGAACCGATGGGGTCAAGGTGCATCCGCACCCCGACTCGATAGCCGAAGGGCTCCTGGCGGTGGCCGGCTCCCCCGGAAAGTCGCTCAGCATGGGCCGGAGGGGGCTTGATAAGGTGAAGGAGTATTTCCAGTGGAAGCGCATCGCAGAGCGCATGGAGGACTCCTACGGGAAGACCGCGAACTCCGATGTCATCACCTGCTAGACACCATGATGGCCGTAAGGTGCTCCATCAGGCGGAAGGGATCCGATGAGACCACGGATGTCCCCGCACAGAGTTCCATCCCCCCGATATCAGATGTCCGGGAGTGGAGATCACCCCGGTCAACCACCCATGCAACATGGTGACCCTGACCGCCCATCGGCGGCATGTATACCGCGGCGTTGTAACTCTGCACCCCGATCTTCCGGTAGCACTCGAGCACCTTCGCGAGCGCGGGGGCGAGGTCATCCGGGGACCCTGCGATGATCATGACCTCATGCTCTTTCTTCGGGGTCAGGCAGGCCATGACCCGGGCACCCCTGTAGACGAGTCCAAGGCCGATGGCGGTGTGTGCCAGGAAGAGGTCGTCGTGGTACTCAGTCCCGTAACGGCGCAGGTACTCCTCCCTGGCCCGCTCGATCCGTGCCGGCGCGGTATAGAGATGATGGGTGAGCAGGATCTGGGCGTGGTTGTGCACGATACTTGCTCCCGCACGCCAGAGGTAGTTCCAGATGAGGAAGGGATAGACCGCCTGCGGATCCGCCCGGTGCGCATCCTGGCACCACCGGATGGCCACGTGCAGCATATCGGCCACCTGCGCCTCTGACGTGACATAGGTATACGGGTCCCTGGCGATGAGGACGGCGTGGAGGTAATCGTACTTGGCGATGTTGCTCGCCGTTATCCAGTGCTCGCCCTCGACCCTCCCGAACGTATCGGCCGGCGTCTCCTGGAGGGGGTCTGCAAACGGTCCCTTCTCCGCCGGCATATCCTCGGCGCGGGGCGTAAGCACCGGACGGCGCGCCCTGATGGAGTTGAAGAGCGTGCTCTCGCCGGTCAGGGTGTTGGTCACCCGGACGATCTCCTGCGTCTCGATATCGCCGTACTTCTCCCGCACCCACTCCTTCATCGCATCAGGGAAGACCAGGTGCCCGGGTTTGATGTACCAGGAGAATATCCGGGAGAAGACCTCTGCCATACCGGGCCTGAGTTCCTGCACGATACCCGACAACCGGGTGATGTCAGGTCTGACCATGATCTCCACCGCATACCCGATCCCGCGCAATAAAGATTCGCATTGAGCGGGATCCGGCGAACGATCCAGGGCCGGGTTGATCGTGATCGCGGATGCAGGCGCGCTGTAGAACATTTATACGCTATGCAGATAGAAGCAGTCATAGAGATCGGTCGGGAGTAGATCTGGCCGCCCTTCGTGGATCACGTGATATGGCATTCTTCGACAGATTTCGAACAGGTGTCAGGGAGTTAGGAGAGAAGAAGGATTGTCCGGGCCTGATCAGGGCCCTCCGCAGCGAAGACCCGGACGTCCGCGCTTATGCGGCGAAGGCTCTCTGCACGCTCGGGACTCCTGCCATCCCTGACCTCCTCGGCGCCCTGGAGAGTGCCGGCCCTGAGACACGGACCCGGATGACGGAGGCGCTTGCATCGGTCGGAACCCCCTCGATCCCCCTCTTCCTCGCCCTGGTCCTCAGGGCAGACCCCGCCCTGCAGGCATCCATCGCCGATGCGATAGCGAAAGGCGACCGCACGATGCTTGAGACACTTCTGCCCGCCCTGCACCATGAACGCCCGGCGATCAGGCGCGCCGCGGTGCTCTCCCTCCAGGGCATGGGTAGAAGGGTCGCCCCGCCCCTCTCTGCGCTGCTCAACGACAGCGACATATCGGTCCGGAAGGAGGCTGCCGCCGTGCTTGCCAGGCTCAAGTGGGCGCCGGGCGGCCTCCAGGAGAGGATCGAGTTTTACTACCTCCTCGGGAACTGGACGGAGCTTGAGCGATACCAGGGCGCAGCCGTCCCCACCCTCATCAAGGCCCTCGAGAGCGGGGATGTCGGGATACGGAGCGAGGCCTCACGGACGCTCGGGAAGATCCACGACTCCCGGGCCCTCCCGGCACTCATCAGGGCGATCAGGGATCCACAGGAGAGGGTCCGTATCCGCGCCATCGAGGCGCTCGGGGAGATGGGCGATCTCCGGGCGCGGCCGGCGCTGGTTGAGGCGCTCAATAGCCCGTCGCACCAGGTCCGGATGGAGGCCGCCTGGGCGCTCGACCGGCTGGGCTGGAGGCCACAGAGCGATCTGCAACGAGCAGAGTACCTTATGGCAAAGGAGCAGTGGAACGAGCTCATCCACATGGGAAGATCTGCCATCCCATCGCTCGTCCGGGCCCTTGAGATAGAGTATTCCGGTGTCCGCATCGGCGCGAGTGAGGCGCTGCGGCAACTGGGACAGCCCGCGCTCGACGCCCTGAATCTGGAGGCCAGGTCAACGGATCCCGCCCGGCGACGGAGGGCGCAGGATGCGATCGCGTACATCAGGCGGCGCCAGAAGGAGGCGGCCCGGAACCTGCCGGTGCAGGAAGACTCCTCCCGGTACGACCGGGAGCTCCACGAGGGGCTTGCAGTCCAGAAGCGTTTCGAGGATCGGTTCGGGCGGCCGGACTATACCCGCCGGCGGCAGACCCGGAGACGCTCGCCAGCACCGGCCGAGGAGGCGGCACCGATCACCAGGAGCCCGGAGAAGCCGCCCGAGAAGGAACCCGTGCTGAACCTCGAAGACCTCCTCAGGGAGAGCCGGAAGGCAGAAGATGCGTGGGCAGAGGTCAAGGCCGGGCTCAGGCAGGAGCCGGCCCCCGCGAGCCCGGCGATACCGCTCGATCAACTGATACCGCCCGATCTTGAGCGGGAGATTGTCGGCAGGGATGAGCCCGTTGAGCAGGGCCGCGGGGGAGGGATCGAGATCCCGGAGCTTGAGATCCCGGAGCTCGAAAAGGATGCACCACCGGAGCCCGTCCCCGAGAAGACAGCCCTGGAGCGATGCCTTGAGGCGCTCAGGAGCAGCGATGAGAGTGTCAGGGTGGCGGCGATCGCCGCGTTACAGGCCATGGGGGAGGGAGCGGTCAGGTACCTTATTGCGGCGCTCAACGACCCGTATCACGGGGTTCGTATCGCCGCTGCGGACGGGCTCGGCGAGATCAGGGATAAGCGTGCCGTTGAGGCGCTGATCCGGGTCTTTACCGATACCCGGGAGGATGTGCGCATCGCCGCCGCCCGCGCCCTCGGGCGTATCGGTGACCGCCGCTCGATCGCGCCGCTCATAAACCTCTTCGCAGACAGGTACCACGGGGTCCGGGTCGCTGCGGTCGACGCCACCGTGACATTCGGGCGTATCGCCCTCGGGCCGCTCGAGGAGGCGCTGGACGATCCTGTGCCGGTCGTCCGGGCCATGGCGGCGAGGGCGATAGGGCTCATCGGCGCCAGTGAGTCGGTCCCGGTCCTCATCGAGCACCTGGGAGATGCGGCGCCGGAGGTCAGGTGGGGGGTCGCCCGTGCGCTGGGGGGGTTCGGGTCTCTCGCGGTTGAACCCCTCTTCCTGGTACTGAGGCGGGGGGAGAAGGAGATGCGCCTCGCTGCGATCGATGCACTCTGGGAGATCCCGGACAGGCAGGCCGGCGACGCGCTTCGCTACGCCGCGGAGGATGAGGATGAGGAGGTACGGGCGAAAGCAGCAACCGCTCTCAGGAAGCGGGAGGTGATCGATGTCTGGCGGAGGGCGCTCGACAACCAGGTTCTGGAGGAAGGGCGGGCTCCGAAGAAGAGGGCAGCGCTGCGGGAGGACAGGAAGGTGTTTGAGCAGTCCGGCCAGCAGGAGATCAATACACTCATATCGGCGCTGAAGGAGAAGACCTGGAACACCCAGCTCGGCGCCGCCACCCGCCTCATCATGATGGGGCGTCCTGCCGCGGACGGTCTCATCCGTGCGCTCAAGGATGAGGACCCGGATATCCAGGCCGCCGCCGCAAGTATTCTCGGGGAGATGCGCACGACCGCGGTGGCCCCGCTCATGGATGCCCTCAACGATCCCGATCGGTTCGTCAGGCTCGTCGCTGCCCGGAACCTCGGGAAGATCGGGAATGAGCGGGCGATCGAGGCCCTGATCGAGTCCCTGCACCGGGAACCTGATGGTGAGGTCCGGGCGACCGTGGCCGAGGCGCTCGGCTACATGGGGAGCAAGCAGGTGATTGAGCCTTTGATCCTGGCGATGCAGGACAGGGACGAGGAGGTCAGGATCGCCGCCGCCCGGTCCCTGGGCTACATCGGGGATAAACGTGCCATCGAACCCCTGATCAGGAGCCTGAGCGACATAGATGACCGGGTCAGGCACGCTGCCCTCGAGGCGCTGAAGGATCCGGGGGGCACGGTGCAGGGGCACCTGATCGACGCTCTCCGTTCGGCGGATAAAGAGTTCCGTGCCGGGATCGCCGAGGCGCTGGAGGCGGCAGGCTGGGAACCGGAGACCGGTGAAGACCTGACGCTCTACCTCATGGCACTGGATCGCTGGGCGGAGGTGGAGCGGGTCGGCGAGGATGCGCTCCCGGCACTCACGGAAGCACTCTCCGATCCTTCCATCGATATGCGTGCAAACGCCGTCAAAACGATTGCCCGGATAGGAGGAGAGGGGGCGGTCATTCCCCTTATCCGGGCGCTCGAGGATGATGCCATCGTCATAAGGATGCGCGCCGGGCGGGCCCTGGTTGAGATCGGTGATGAGGCGCTCCCTGCGCTCATGGAGGCGGCGGCTGAGGCGCCGCCGGAGGCCCGGGAGGGGTTGCAGCGGATCATCGATGAGATCCGTCAGTGAACTTACTCAGATATCCACCCGGCCGCCTTCCAGTGCTCGTACTCGTGGTGCCAGCGGCCCTTGTTTGCCAGGATCAGGGCCCGCATCCGGTCGTGCATCTCGGCGTGGTACCTCTCCTGTTCGGGGTAGGTCTCTTTATTCTCGATGGCACGCACAAGCTTCCGGCCGAGTTCGTAGGCCCTCCCCTCCGCAGGCACGATCGCCTCCGGGTCACCCCGAGGATGACGCCGACGCCGCCGACGGTGTTTGCGCCCAGGGTCTGGAGGACGTCATTCAGGTAATCGACGACCTCATCGGCCCTGGAGCCGCCCGCCGTTGAGACGGCGCACCCGTACTTCCCGAGAAAGAACTGGCAGTGGATGGCGTCGCCCATCCGGTCGAGCATGGTCTTTATCTGGGCGGTGACGGAGTTGATGTAGTTCGGTGAACCGAGCACGATCCCGTCGCTTGCAAGCATCTTCTGGTAGAGACCCGGGAAGTCGTCTCTCCTGACGCACTCCCCCCGTTCATAACAGACCAGACATCCCCTGCAGTACCCGATATCGAGCTTGCAGATATCGACGAACTCTACCTCAGCGCCGGCATCCCTGGCCCCATCGAGGACGGCTCTGACGAGCCGGAGCGTCTGGCTCCTTGAGCCCCGGGGACTTCCATTCATTCCAAGTATCTTCACGCAAACTTCCTCCCGATAGCGATAGCATCAGGCTCTCTCAGTACACCGGCCCTCTCCGGGATAGGTGACCTCGATCCGGCGCGGCACTGCCCCTCACCGTCTCGCCCGCCAGGAACCGGGGTGGTCCCGGTTGACCGGATCCTATCACGAACCTCCTGCACAGTGGTTCAATCGACCGGAGGCTATATAACAGATCCGAAAGCGCACCCGCCCTGGCGGGCGGTACAGGAGCAGAAGCGCCGGGATCACCCGGCAGCAACGGTTATATGATCCCCGGACAGAACCGCCGGGAGGAGTACCCCATGAGAGGAGATACCGCAGAACCCCCCGGGGTCGTGAGGATCTACAACGCCGTATCAGGCGAGGTGGAGGAGGTCCCTGAGGTCGTCAGATCCGATGAGGAGTGGCGGCGGCACCTGACGCCGGAGGAGTTTGATGTTACCCGGCGCGGGGGTACGGAACCGGCATTCACCGGGGAGTACCTGGACTGCCGGGAGGATGGTCTGTATATCTGCGTATGCTGCGGCAACCATCTCTTCTCCTCAGAGGCAAAGTTTGAGTCGGGCTCGGGCTGGCCGGGTTTCACAGAACCGGTCTCAGACCTGAACGTCAGGGAGGCTCTCGACACCCGGTTCTCCATGATCCGGACGGAGGTGCTCTGCCGGCGGTGCGGCGCCCACCTGGGCCATGTGTTTGATGATGGACCGCCGCCGGCATACAGGCGCTACTGCATCAACTCAGTGGCGCTCCGGTTTGTGCGCCGGGAGGAGATCTAGACTATCCCCTCCCGGCGAGAGACCAGACAGGCCTGGATCCGCCGATGCTCACCTCGATGAAGGCATGGGACGGGTCGAAGCCTTCCGGTACCTCAAAGAAGAGGTACCCGCTTGTGGACTCATGCCGGCCGAGAGCGCCCCCTGAGTAGGACTCACCGCGGCTGGTTGGCCCGGGCGATGAGATCGGGCGATACGTCTCGCCCATGAAGTGGAGGGTGAAGGCGCTCTCCCGGGGAATCTGCAGGCGGTAGTTTGTTCCATCTCCCTTATGGCCGAGGTGGGTTGCCCGTATGGCAACCAGCAGGAAGGACTTCCCTGGTTCTGTAACGTAGTTCTGCGGCTTCTGGCCGACAGTATAGAACGATTGCAGCGTCCTGACCCCGTTGACGAACAACGATCCGGAGTTTGCCCCGCCGGCATCATCAAAGCAGAACCGCTCACCGATCTGCAGGGCGTCAGGGAAGAGAGGGGCAGATTCCGCCATGAGGTTCATCGGGGCCGATCCGGCATCTGAATCCCCGGCGGGAGGGGTATTAAAACCCTGGATGGCGCCGGAGAGGAGTTCAGCGCCGAGGATCAGGTGATCCAGTGCCTCATCCATCGCGCTCCGGTTCCGGGGAGCGCCTCCGCCGGAGAGGGTGCCGGCCATGATGAACTCATCGAGCGCTACAACGAAGTCCGAGCGAGCAGGCGCTTTTTCGGGTGATACATCGAGCGCCAGAGCATCGGCGCGGAGACTCCCTGCAAGAGCATGGATCTCGCCCGCCCGGTCACGGAGCGCTGCATCGTCGTGGGTGTGCGCGGAGTATATCTGCCCTATAGAGAGCTCCAGGAGCGGAACGCTCGCACTGGCTATCAGGGCCTCCAGCCTCTCATCATCGGTCAGAGGCTCGGGGATGGACGCCGTGCCATTCTCCCCGCCGGCGCCCTGGAGGATCGCCTCCCCCGCGATCCCGGATGACCCGGATCCGCATATCAGGGAGTAGGGGAATACCGCCGCAAACGCTCCCGGGGCCAGCAGGAAAGGTAGCAGGACCACTCCGATACAGCCTGCCGCGAGCAACACCACTACCTGAGAACTCCTCGATGCCACTGGTTAGAGTATACAGCACCAGGCAGATATCTGTTACGTGTGGGGCGTGATCGACCACCGGAAGATCCGGGGAGCAACCCCGCCGGGCCTCCTCTGTCTCCCGCAGACTAAAGGGTCTTTCCGAGCGACCAGACCGGAGACTCCCCTCCGCCGAGGTTCACCCGGACATAACACTCATCGAGGGGGAGGGCTTCTGGAACGTCAAAGACGATGTATCCCGATTTCTTCTCGTAGCGGTCCAGCGTCGCCACACCGTACGACTCGCCGAGCGATGTCCAGGGCGTGAGTTTCACCGGCGAGTAGGTGCTATCACGGTAGTGGAGGGTGAACGCGCTGATGGCCGGGGTCTGGATCCTGTACACCCGGCTATCCCCTTTATGGCCCAGGTTCGTAGCCCTCACCTCGACCAGCAGGAACACCCTTCCCTGGTCCGCTACGACCACCTCCGCCACCTCGTTGTAGCAGCAGTACGTGCTGACCCTCGACACCGCCGCCAGCATCAGGGAGATATCGTTTGCGCGATTCCGGTCCTCGTAGAGGTACCGCTGCAGGAGAACCAGTTCCTCCCCGTCGTGCGCCCGGGATCCAGAGAAATCGACCTCGGGCATCTCCTGCGGCACATGGAACACCGGGTGATCCAGGCCCTCGAACACCTCGCGGAGGTGGATCGAGCCCTGCTGGATCGCCACAAGGGCGGTATCAACCCGGGTGGTGTTGAGGGGGCCATTTCCCCGCACTGCCTCGCTCGCCGCCACATACGCAATGAGCGAGGAGGTGAACGCGGTCTTCGTGGGCTCCCGATCTTCTGAGACCTCCAGCCTCTCTGCATCCCTGAGGGTCTCCTTTGCAAACGCCTGGAGCGATGCAGCATCCGCAGCCACCGACTGTTCATCCCAGGAGTAGAGGGCGTGACTGACCTTCACCGCGAGCAGCATGAGCGATGTGCTGCTATTCTCGATCAGGCCGATCAGTTCGTCGTCATCGTAGTCCGGTACCGGCACGCTCTCCTCATCCGGCGGAGTCTCATCAGGGATATCGGGCGTATCCACCGGCTCAGGCGCCACAACCGGGGTGATATTCAGGGGCTGGCCGCCGATAAACCGCTCCCCGGCCTCAGCGAGAACGAAGGAGAGATCCCGGTGGGGGGGCGGCTGTGGGGTCGCGTGATCCGGGGGTGTCGGCGAGGGAGAGAATACGATCAGGGTAACGGCGACCAGAGCCAGTATCATCGCGACAGCATCCGGGAGGTCCACATCGGTAATGTAGCACCTTCTGATAGATACCTCTTTCGAAAACATGAGTATCCGGGGGGATTTTGCGAATTATAGCCCGGTTCATTGCAGTATCAGGAACTCCAGGGGTCAGACTCCCCGGCAGGATATACCATTATCTCCTGGTAGCGCCGACGCATGATCCGTGAAGACCCGCAGTTCTGCCTGGGATGAGGACTACCGGAGGCGGGGAGCCCTCTAGGGCGGGGCACCGGCACCGCTCCCCGACCTCCCGGCGGGTGCCGCCGTCCTGGAACTCGGGTGCGGGAACGAAAAGACCTTCGCCAGCCTCGCCCGGCGCCAGATGAAGACCACGGCGGCCGGTCTCGTTGTTGCCGACGCGACGTACCTGCCGTTCCGCGGAGAGGTCTTCGATGCGGTCTTCCTGGTCCACGTCGCCGGCCACCTCCCCGAAGCAGGCCGGAGGGGCATGGTGTCTGAGGTCCTGCGCCTGCTCAGGCCCGGTGGGATAGTCTTTTTCCGCGCATTCTCGGTTGAAGATCTCCGTGCCGGAGAAGGCGAGGAGGTAGAGCCACAGACCTTTCGCCGGGGAGGCGGCATAATCACCCACTACTTCACCGAGACGGGGGCGGAGGAACTCTTCGCGTCCTTCATCCCCATAGAGATCCGGACGCATCGCTGGCAGATGCGGGTCAGGGGCAGGGATCTCCCCCGGGCCGAGGTCGAGGCGGTGTTTCAAAAGAGGGCATAGCCGGGGGGTCGGGGTATGCACGCCCTTCTGGATGCGGAGCTGGAAGGGAACATACTTTTTTTACGCATCCAGATAGAACTGTAGTGGTAGAATTCAGAAAAACCCGGGGTATAATTCAGCCGATAAGAGCCTCCCCGGGTCTGGTGCGGATCAATAGTCAACCAATTTTAGTTATCCGGACAGAATAACAGGAGAGAAAAATGTGTATCGCAATACCCGCTGAGGTTCTGGAGATAAAGGATGGCAACATCGGGGTCGTTGACTTCGGGGATCTGAAGCAGGAGGTCAGACTCGATCTCGTGGATGTGAGCGTCGGGGAGTTCGTGCTCGTCCACGTCGGGTTTGCCATCCAGCGGCTCAGCAGGGAGGAGGGGCTTGAGACCCGCGAGATCTTCAAGCAGGTCTACGCCGCGATGGAGGAGTAATGCACGAGTACAGCATCGCCTATGACATCTACGCGACAGCCCGCCGTGCTGCGGTCGAGAACAACGCAAAAGAGGTGAAGTGCGTCTCTGTGGATGTCGGTACGATCGCGATGGTGAACCCGGAGCAGGTGGAGTTCCTCTTCAATATCATCATCGAGGATGACCCGCTCTTCTCAGGCACCCGGCTCGCGTGCCGCGAGATCAAGGCGCGCACACGCTGTTCCTGCGGCTACGAAGGAGACGAACGGTTTGTCTGCCCCCGGTGCGGGAAGCTCCCGGAGATCGTTGCGGGGATGGAGATCGTGGTTACAAACATAGAGATAGAAGTGGACGATCCATGAAAGTCAACCTCATGCATGGTGCCGGCGGCGAGGTGATGGGCGAGCTCCTGCACGTCATCACCAACCTCAGGCACAACAACGCCGGCGGGATCGGGCTTGAGTCGCTCGATGACGGAGCCGTCATCCCGCTCGATGGCCAGAATATCGTCTTTACAACCGATAGCCATGTCGTATCACCGATATTCTTCCCCGGCGGGGATATCGGGAGAATCGCTATCAGCGGGACCGTTAACGACCTCGCCATGATGGGTGGCCGGCCGATCGCGCTCTCCTGCGGTATGATCATCCCGGAGGGCTTCGATGTCGCCGATCTCGAGCGGGTCGTTGCGTCGATGGACGCCGCGCTCGACGAGTGCGGGGCAAGCCTTGTCACCGGCGATACCAAGGTGCTCGAACGCGGAGCGCTTGATGCTCTCATCATCAACACCGCCGGCATCGGTGTTGCCGATCGGGTGGTGCGGGACAGCGGGCTCAAACCCGGTGATCTGATCATCGTCAACGGCACGATCGGTGACCATGGAATCGCCATCATGGCCTATCGCGAGGGGTTCGACTTCGGTGACCAGATCCACTCCGACGTCGCTCCTCTCTGGACCCTCGTCGAGGGGGCACTCGCGGCCGGGGATATCCATGCCATGAAGGATCCGACCCGGGGCGGGTTTGCCAACGCCATCAACGAGATGGCGACGAAGAGCGGTGTGGGGGTCATCATCGAGGAGGAGGCCCTTCCCCTCCGGAAGAACGTCCGGAGCGCCGCAAGCATGCTCGGCATCGATCCCCTCGAGGTGGCAAACGAAGGAAAGGTCATCATGGGGGTCGCGCCCGAGGATGCAGAGGCGATCCTTGCGGCGCTCCGATCGCACCCCTACGGGCGGGATGCGGCGATCGTCGGCAGGGTCGTCGAAGGCTCTCACGTGATCATGCAGACCGCCATCGGCGGGGAGCGGTTCATCGAACCGCCGATAGGCGATCCGGTCCCGCGTGTCTGTTGATGACCGGCATACCTATTTTTGTCTTCACCCTCGATCTCTGTAGCAGGGAGGAGTGGGAGAGATGACCGCTGATCTGGTACTCAAGAATGTAACACTCCCGACAGGCAGACGTGCTGATATCGTCATCACCGATGGCCTCATCCGGCACGTCGGTGCCCCGGTGCGGGCTGATGAGACGATCGACTGCAGCCGGTTCACCTGCCTCCCGGGAGCGATCGATATGCATGTCCACATGCGGGGAGGAGGGGCGCAGGCGGAGAAGGAGGACTGGCGGACGGGCACGATGAGCGCGGTCGCCGGCGGGGTGACGGTCGTCGTCGACCAGCCAAACACCATCCCTCCCCTCACCACGCCCGAACTCCTCCGGACCCGTATTCGCGAGGCTGAGGAGCACGCGGTATGCGGGTTTGCGGTGAACGCCGGCGTCATGCCCGGCGCCGACCTCGAGGGTATGTGGAGCGCCGGCGCCATGGCGTTCGGGGAGATCTTCGCCGCCCCATCGAGCTACGGCGAAGGACTCGACCCCGGGACTCTCCGGGAGATGTTCGTCCGCATCCACGCCCTCGGGGGGCTTGCTACGATCCACGCCGAGGAGGTCTCAGGTTCGGACGCAACAACGCTCATCGGCCACGATAACGCACGTTCCGGTGCCGGGGAGGCGCGCGCCGTCCGGGCTGTATCAGCCCTCGCCCCAAAGGGCCTGCGGCTCCACTTCTGCCACATGAGCACCGCCGCCTCGATCGAGGCTGCGCGCGGAACGGTGGAGGTGACACCGCACCACCTCTTCCTCTCGCACGAGATATTTGCAGATGACGATGCCCGGGCCCGCATGAACCCCCCGCTCAGGGATGAAGAGACCCGGCGTGCCCTCTGGTCCTGCTGGGAGAGGATCGATATCATCGCCTCAGACCATGCCCCGCACACGCCCGGCGAGAAGGCTCTCCCGTTCCAGGCCGCCCCCTCCGGCGTCCCCGGCGTCGAGACGATGGTGCCGCTCCTGATGGCGGCGGTCATGAAGCGCCGGATAACCCTCGCATCGGTTATGGAGAAGACATCCTGGAGGCCGGCCGCCATCCTCGGTATCCCCCGGGCCGGGTTTGAGCCCGGGGACCGGGCGGACTTCGCCCTCTACCCTGACGAGGTTACGCGCATCGATGCCTCCCGCCTCCACTCAAAGTGTGGTTGGTCGCCGTTTGAGGGGCTTGATGCCGTATTCCCGGAGGAGGTGATCGTCCGGGGCAGGCGTCTCTACTCCTGCGGGGAGTACCATGAACCGCAACCGGCGTGGTATCCCGGGCGAGGATTTTTATTGCTCTAGCATAAATAATACAGAGCCGATACAGCGCGTCTTATAGGTCCCCGGGTGATCACCTGGCGGGACGCCCGGATATGATCCACGGGACAACCCGGATGCGCGACAGGCACGCCCGGCATATAGGGTACGATCGGGTGAGGACCGGCACAAGCCGCCTGTGATCATCGTTCGTTAGTGTCGGGCGACACTTCTTCAGGAGGACTCTCTCATGGAACTCTGCGCCGACGCCGTCACTGAAACTTCAGATGGTATCACCATACTGCTCGATGTTACAGCAGGAGCCAGAAGAACCGCGTTTCCAGCGGGCTACAACGAGTGGCGGAAGAGTATCCGCTGTCAGGTGGCCGCCCCCGCCGTCGACGGGAAGGCAAACCGCGCTATCATAAATCTCATGGCAGAGACGTTCAGCGTACCCCGGGCAGACGTGAGCATCGTCTCCGGGCAGACGTCCACATCAAAGACCGTGGCCATCTCCGGTCTCTCGAAAGAGGAAGCCCTTGAGATCCTCTCCGCCTCCAGAACCTGAGCGGATCGACGATTCTCCATACCGATCAAAGAGATCTCCTCCAGCCGGCGGGTCCGGATGCCCTGCAAAACCGAATAAATAGATTTATAAGTTATGAGGCACTGCATACTGCCAAACCCGCGCCGCTCCGCCCTCCCATGCCTCCGGCCCCTGAAATACCCTCATAACCCGGCCGGATTCAGATGATATAACAGAGTATATTTTATTACTCTCATCAGATAAAAACCCCTGGCAGGATAAACGGAGGTGATCCCGGTTGACGCATGAATGCACCCCCACACATAGCGATACCCTTCCGCTCTCCGCTATACTCGATGCGCTCGACGAGAACGTACTCATCATCAGCCCGGAAGATCGGGTGGCATACATCAACCAGAGTCTTCAGCGCCTCCTTGGCATCGACCAGAACATCCCCTCCGGGGCTGATGCAGACCTCTTCATCCGCCGCAACCTGGTGCCCCGGATATGCGAGGAGTCGCGCAGGGAAAAGATCCTGGCGTTCCTCTCCGGCCGCTTCGAGGCGGTTGAGTTCTCATGCACCCTGCGGTCACCCGGCGGCCGGGAAGACCCGGCCCACTGTTCATGCCGGACGGTGAGTGAAGAACCGTTCCCCGGGATGCGCCTCATCCATATCCGCCCCACCCTGCGCCTTCCTGAGGATACCGGCGGCGAGCGCGAAACACCCCGGCGGAGGCGGATGGAGGAGATCCTGCGGGAGAGCGAGGATCGCTACCGGTTCCTCATCGAGAACCTCAACGAGGGTATCTGGATGGTGGATGCAGAGGGGATAACAGCCTTTGTCAACCAGAAGATGGCCGATATACTCGGCTACACGGTCGCCGATATGATCGGGATGCCGGTCTTTGCGTTTGTTGCCGGGGAGGGTGTCGGGGCCATGCGGGAGCACCTGAAACGCCGGGGGCGGGGCGTGCGCGAGACATTTGAGTTCACATTCATCCACAAAGATGGTGCCCGCGTCCATACGCTGGTCGCCGCCACCCCGATCATCAGCGCTGACGGCAGACTCCGGGGATCCCTTGCCGGAATCCTGGATATAACCTCCCAGAAGATTATGGAAGAGCAGCTCCGCGAGAGCGAGGAGAAATACCGCTCACTCGTTGAGCTCTCCGCCGAGGCGATCCTGATATACCGCGACGGAAAAATCGCGTACATCAACCCGGCGGGCCTGCGGTTGCTCGGCGCTTCAACCCCGGGAGAGATCATCGGAAAGACCGTCTTTGAGATTTACCACCCGGATGCCCGGGGCCGGGTCAGGGAGCTCATAGCGCAGGATCTGCAGGGGGAGGAGACGCCGCTCATCGAACTACCGCTCATACGGCTTGATGGAACGACGGTTCCCGGTGAGGGAAGAGGTACGCGGACGTTCCTTGGAGGCGAGCCCGCGGTCCAGATCGTCATACGGGATATCACCCACCGGAAGCGCGCTGAAGAAGAACTCCAGGCAAGAAACCGCCATCTCCTCCTGCTCAACGGAATCATCAGCACATCGGTTGCTGCCGACTCCACAGGAGAACTGCTGGACGCCGCGCTCGATCAGACGCTCAACCTCCTCGGTTACGATGGCGGCGCCATATACTGTCGCGGTGCCGGGCAGGGGCGGATAGCCCCGTACCGCCTGCAAAACATCCCGGATACCTGCCTCGGGCGGATCGAGAGTAACCTTGACACATTCGGGCTCAACCACCCCTGGTACATCAAACGAGGTGAGGGCTGCAACACCGGGTTTGAGGCCCTCGCCTGCATACCGCTCGTCGCTGAATCGGACACCTTTGGAGCGCTCATCGTCGGGAGCAGAGATCCGCGATCCTTCTCCCCCGGGGAACGCGCGCTCCTCGAAGGCATAGGCCGGGAGATCGGTGCCGGCATCCTGCGGAGGATGCTCCACCGGCGACTTGAAGCAGCGAACTGTGAGGCAAACCTCTACCTGGATATCCTCACCCACGACATCAAGAACGCCAGCAACGTTGTAAGCATCTACGCCGATATCCTCATCGATGAACTCGAGGGGGACGCAGCCCATCACGCCAGGAAGCTGAAGGATGGGATCCGGAAGATCATCGAGATCACAGCAAATGTCGCCACCATCAGGAAGATCCACGAGGACCGGACCGGGCCTGCTCCCGTCGATCTCCACGCCGTGATCCTCGGCGAGATCGCCCACTTCCCCGACCTCCATATCCACTACGATGGGCAACCCCTGGAGGTCCTCGCCGACGACCTCCTCCCCGAGGTCTTCACAAACCTGATCGGCAACGCCGTACGGCATGGCGGGCCGGGGGTCGAGGTCACAGTGGCCGTCGAAGAACGGATGGACGACACAATCATCGTCACCATCTCTGACACGGGCCCAGGAGTCAGTGATGACGCAAAAGTAGCGATATTCTCCCGCTTCGAGAGAGAAAACGGCAGAGAAGGGAGCCGGGGCCTCGGGCTCTCCATATGCCGGATTCTTATTGCGCGCTACGGGGGCGAGATCTGGGTCGAGGACCGGGTGCCCGGGCACCCGGAGGAAGGAGCGGCGTTCCGGTTTACCCTCAAGAAGGCGCGGTGAATATCGTCAGGCGGGGGGGGAGCAGGGGGGGTGGCGTGAGGTCGGGGGGGGGAGGCCGGCCCTGATTGTGTGTTTCGCCGGCATCATTCTATACACCGGACCGTAGAGATATCCCCGGAAAGGCCTGCCCAGGATGCCGGCCTGGATTGTGTGTTTCACCGGCGTCTCGTCATGCACCGCTCTCCTATCTCCCCCACCCCACCCGCGCCTTCGGCGCTCCTCCCCCGCCCCCGTGGGCGGGGGCAGTAGTCGCGATATCCCCCGCAAGGGCGCAAGCACGAGGAAGGCCGGTCTGGGCTGCCGGCCCGGATTGTGTGTTTCGCCGGCATCATCCCACCCACCGTACCGTGGGGGATATCGCCTGGGGAGGGGCTCGGGGAGGGAACCCCCTCCCCGGCAAAGAGAACCGTACAGGCCCTCCCATAGGGCTCCCGCCCCGGAGCGGGGGTTCTCGTGGCGAGAGCCGGGGGAGGGCACAAACCCGGGGAAAGCAACCCATACACCGCTCCCCTATTTCCCCCGCCCCACAGGAAGGGGGCAGTAGTCGCGATATCCCCGGAAAGGCCGGCCAGAGGTGCCGGCCCAGATCCTGCCCTCCCCCCGGCATCATCCCATGCACCGTACCGTGGGGATATCACCCGGGGAGGGTCTCGGGGAGGGAACCCCCTCCCCGGCAAAGAGAACCGTACAGCCCCTCCACAGCGTCTCCCGCGCAGGAGCGGGGGTTCTCGTGGCAAGGGCCCGAGCGGGGCGCAACCGTAGAGGCGACCCTGATTATCTGTTTCGCCGGCCCATGCGTTCTCCCTCCGCCCCCACAGGAAGATGCCGCCTCATAGAAAATTTGCATGCAGGCCCCCGGCCGGCCCTGCGAGGGGGGGAGCGGTCATGGGGATACCCGGCTCATAGGTTCTTTAATGCAACGATATCGGTCACGCCGGTGAGCTTCCAGATGTTTGAGCGCTCTTCTGACGCTATCGCCTCGAT
>JAAYND010000136.1 GCA_012521035.1 Methanomicrobiales archaeon | reverse complement strand
GGAGGGCGCGACAATCCGGATCGCTGATCATTACGGTGTGAACGCCACTCCCTACCGGGAGAGCGTCAGGAACTATGCAGAGATCGCCGGCGCTACGGCGAGCCGGCAGGCGGAGGCCGGAGGAGGTCCCTCCTCTCCCCTCAGCATCGTGGTCACCCCCAATACGGGGCAGTATGGTGACCTCCTCTCGATCACAGGGACCTACGCCGGCGGCACAGCAGGAACCTCCATTGAGGCCTACGCTGATAGCCTGCTCGTCGGGAGCGCCACCCTGGATGAGAATGACGCCTACGCATGTTCCTACAGGATCGACCGGATCTCCGCAGGACTGCACCTCGCCTACACTGTCGCGGGCGCGATCTATTCCAGTGTTGCGACATTTGAGGTCCACCCTGATGACACTACCATAACTCTCACCCTCGAGAAAGATCGAGCAATTGTCACCTGCACGGGAACTCTCACGACGGCAAAGGGTCTCCCGGTCACGGATGCCCCGGTTCTCCTCCGGGTCGATGGTGATACACCCATCACTGCAGAGACCGACGAGAATGGCACCTACAGGGAGGTAATCTCCCTTCCTGTCGGGGAGCACACTATCAGGGCGGAGTTCAACGCCGTGGGCTACCCCCTGAACGCCTCCGAAAGCCCGGACGAGACGATCACCGTCAGGAACAGGGGTCTATCCCCCTTCCCGTTCATAGCAGCGATCGCAGCCGCACTCGGGAGCGGGTGGTACCTCCGGCGCCGGCATCGGCCGGAAGAGAAGACCCAGGTGCCGGAGCCCGTGGAGAGAGTGAGTGTGGAAGAAGAAGTCGCCACTATCCCACCAGAGATAGATCTCGCAGGGCTCTCTCCCCGCGAGGCCGCGACCACTCTCTTTTGTGCCCTCCGGTCCCGGCTCGGTCTCCCAGAGACGAAGACCCCGCGGGACTGCGCCCGGCTCGCTCCCGCTCATGCTAGATTCTTCGAGCGCTACGAACAGATCCGCTACGCCGGCGAAACCCCCACGGAAGGTGAACTCCACGCGATGGAAGCCGAGGTCCTCGGGGGTGATGAGAATGGAGCGTGAGACCTGGATGGTCCTCCTTATCCTCTTCCTCTCCGGTGCTGTAGCGTATGCCCACGTGACCACCACCACCGAGGAATACAGTCGCTACAATCCGGGCTGGAACGGCACATCTGGCTTCGCTGCAGAGGAGATCCGCGACCTCTCGAAGATCCCCGCAGGAGCGACCCTCCTCATCCTCGCACCTGATCGCCCCTTCAGCTCCGGCGAGACCGGCTACCTCCAGGGATTCCTTGATTCCGGCGGCCATCTCCTCATCGCCGACGAGGAAGGTAACGCCAATCAGCTCCTCACCGATCTCGGGAGCGCCATGAGGGTCCGGCCGGCGAACCTCTCGAGTCTCGACCGCGACCATGCTACCCCCGGTCTCTTCAGTGTCAGTGTCGTCGGGAACGACACCTTCTTTGCCGGGGTAGGGACCATCCGGGTCAACCGCCCGGCGGCGATCGATGGCGGCGAGCCTCTCCTCGAGACATCGATCCTCACCTGGGACGACGTCGACGGGGACGGCCGGCCTGGTGGTAAAGAGACCTTCGGGGCCGCAGTCGTCTGTGCGAGGGAGGGGAATCTTACTGTTCTCGGTGATCCGAGCCTCTTCATCAACGCCATGCTCCCCGAGAACCCGGAGTTCATCGACAATCTCCGGCCGGTCCTGATCGACGCCACCCACAGCAGGACCGGCACCACAAGTCCGGTCATCAACACCATCACCTGGATCCAGGAGACGCCGGGGGCTGCGACCGTGCTCATCGCCCTCGGTGTCCTGCCGGTTGCATGGCGCTTCAGGAGGAAGAGAGATGAATAATAGTTTAAAAGAACGTATCGAAACGATCGCAAACGCTTACGAAGAGATCCGGTTGATCACCCAGCAGGTGGTTGTCGCAAACCAGCCTCTCATCGAGGAGATCTTCATCAGCATGGTCAGCGGCGGCCATCTCCTCATTGAAGGGGTGCCAGGGACCGCAAAGACCACCATCTGCAAGATCGTCGCACGGCTGATGGATTGTGAGTTCCGAAGGGTCCAGGGGGCCGTGGATCTCCAGCCTGCAGATATCATCGGGGTCAGGATCTACGACCGAAACCGGAGTGATTTTGTCCTCCAGAAAGGCCCGATCTTCACGAACTTCCTGATGGTCGATGAGATGAACCGCCTGACCCCGAAGACCCAGAGCGCCCTCCTCGAGGCCCTGAGCGAGCGGCAGGCGACGATCGATGGGACATCCTACCCGCTCAGCGACGCCTATTTCGTCATCGCTACCCAGAACCCCTACGACTCTGAGGGGACGTTTCCGCTCATCGAGGCCCAGCGCGACCGGTTCATGTTCAGCACTGTCCTCACTCATCTTGATCGGAAGGGGGAACTTGAGATCCTCCGCCGGGAGCGGGCCGGAGAACTGGACTGGAAGATCTACCGGGACCGGGTCGCCCCTGTCGTGGGACCGGACGAGATTAGAGCGATGGGTGCGACTGTCAGGGAGATCCGGGTCGACGAAGCGGTCCTTGTCTATGTCTGCGACCTGGTGCTTGCCACCCGGTCTCATAGCGACGTCCGGCTCGGCGCGAGTTCCCGTGCATCGATCGCTCTCCTCGGCGGCTCAAGGGTCAGGGCAGCCCTGGAAGGCCGGACCTATGTCATACCTGACGATGTCCGGGCGCTTGCCATACCCGCTCTCCGGCACCGCATCCTCCTCACCCGGGAGGCGGCGGTCACCGGGGTCACCCCGGATATAGTCATCGACGAGATCGTCGAGAGCGTCGGGGTGTTCTGATGATCCAGCCGACCCGGACGGCCGGAGGGGTCGCGGTGCTTGCCCTCTTCCTCGCCGCCGCAGCCCATCTCCTCCTGGTGCCGGCTGCGGCCCTTGCCGCCGGGTCTCTTGCCCTCTTCCTCCTCTGGCGGGGGTGGCGGTTCGAGCATGATCTTGCGGCCGTGATGACCTCACTTGCGGTAACCCGCGATATCGACCGGACGATCCTCCGGCAGGGGGCGACAGCATCCGTCCGGGTGCGTGTCGACTGCACCATCCCGGCCGGAATGACGGTTCACGTGCGTGACGTCCCGCCGGTAGTCGCGGCAGGTGATGGTCCGCTCTGTGAGCCCGGGGAGGCTGTGACCTACACCATCCGGCTCATGGCGCCGGGGAAGACTGCGTTTGGCGGGATCGAGCTCATGGTGAGGGATGCTTTCTTTACCCGTACTCTTTCCTGTCAGGGGTTCAACGCCCCATATCTCCGGGCCTTTCCCATGGGTACCCCGGAGACCGGGCGGGGTATCGGGTCGCGTGGAGAGGGCACTGAAGTTAATCGGAAGGCTGCGCTAGCCGGCCAGGATATACGCGGATTCCGGGAGTACCGGAGAGGTGATGACCCGAGGCTGGTGGACTGGAAGGTCACCGCCCGGCGCGACTCTCTCTATGTCCGTGAGCCGACCGGGATTGAGGACGGTGCGCCCCTCATCGCCGTCGATCTTCCAGTCCGGGCCGGGGATCTGGAACATTTCGCCCGGCTCTCGATGGCCGTTTACGGTGCCATTGAGGAAGCGATCACCTCCCGTGAAGAGTGTTCGCTC
>JAAYND010000135.1 GCA_012521035.1 Methanomicrobiales archaeon | reverse complement strand
TCATGGCGATCCTCTCAAAATAACAACCCTGCAATACCTTTATTGCCCCGTTCACACACATTGTGTGAATGGGGTAATAACCTATGGGAAAACCTGTTTTGATGGACTTCTTCGCGGAATGGTGCGGCCCGTGTCACCAGCAGACACCGATCATTGATAAGCTCAAGCAGAAGATGGGCGATAAGGTTGATATCAGGAAGATCGATGTCGGGATCGATTCTGAACAGACGCGACAGTATGCTACGAAATACGATCTCCAGTTTGTACCCACGCTCGTCATCGAGAAGGACGGAGTCCTTATCCGGAAACTGGTGGGCGTCCAGAGCCTCGAGACCCTTGAGAGTATATTAGAGCCACTGATACGTCAGTGAGAGGCGGCATCACTGGCGGAACCGGCGATATCGGGGAGGGTTATGGCAGTCTGACTCTCACCCGAATGCGGTGGCAGGATCGCGCACGATGCGGTAAAAGCGATCGCGATCCACGATACATGCCGTGAGGCGCCGGAGGGGCAGGGCTGGAGTGCAGTCTGCCTGGTGCCGCCGGCCAGCACACAGTCGACAGGGTTGATATCGCTGCCCCTGCAGTACCGTTCAGGCGCATGGCTCCACCCTGACCGGATTTGAAGGCAAGATCGCTATAAGCCCGGGCGAGCCCGATCGGGCGGACCACTCACTTCTACTGCATCCCTCTCCGGGGGATCGGCAGCCACGACGGGTTTATGGGAGAGTGCCGGCCTCTCCATCCAGATCGCCCTCCCCGGGCGTGACCATCGATTGGTGCCATGCGGTCCTTGTGCATCTGCCCCGGTGCATGCACATATCCACAGGCGCGTCAAATCTTCCTGTATCATGAGTCCGGGTGGAGAAGATGCTTGATCAGGAGTTCGAACGGATAGGAAAGCGCCTCTTTCTCGAGGGGCTGGTAGGTGCGAATTTTGGGAACATGAGCATACGCTCTGAGGGGGGTTTTTATATCACCCGGAGCGGTGCCTACCTGGATGGCCGGGAGATGCCTGTGTTTGTGCCAGGAGAGGGAGAAGTGCCACCAGAGGCCTCAAGCGAGTACCGGGTCCATCGGGCGGTCTACCGAGAGGCCCCACACACCGCTATCGTCCATGCTCATCCGGTCCATGCCGTCACCGCTTCGTTTGATGCCGACCGGCTTTTGCCGATCGATAGTGAAGGCAGAATGCTCTGCCCGGAGATCCCGGTCGTCGGGGGGGAGCCGGGGTCTGACGAGATCGCCTCAAATGTTGCAGGGGCGCTTCGTGATGGGCATATCGTTATCGTCCGCGGGCACGGGACGTTTGCTGCAGGAAAGAGACTGGATGAGGCGTATATCTACACCTCGATCGCAGAGTACTCCTGCCGGATCCTCCTCCTATCGGGGAGGTTCGGGCGGGCGCTGTAACTGCTCGATCTGGCGGGTCGTCTCACGGTGAAACGCAAGCAGCATATCGCTGATAACGCCGAACATGAAGATCTGAAACCCTATGGTGATCAGGAGGACCGTGAGGATGGTGAGCGGCAGATGCTCGATATTCCTGAGCCACTCATAAACAACGTATACACCGGTGGCTCCTCCCAGGAGCGATATGAATAGCCCGATTATCCCGAAATAAAAGATCGGGTTGTTCATCTTTGCGAGGCGGTATATGGTCGAGAAGATCCTCACGCCGTCCTGGAAGGGATCGAGTTTGGTGACCGTGCCCGGTCTTGAGAGATACCGGATCGGGACGACTGTGATATGCTGCCCGTTCCTCACCGCCTCGACCGCCATCTCCGTCTCGATCTCAAATCCCGCCTCTTTGAGGGTCATCTGCCTGATCGAGTGGAGGGTAAAGGCACGGTAACCGGAGAGGATATCGCGGAGATCTCGCCCGTGGGCGATCTTGAATGTCAGGTTGAGGATCTGGTTTCCAAGAAGGTTGAGCCGCGTGAACGCCTCCGCATCCGGGTTGACCAGGCGGTTGCCTATGACGTGATCAAACCCGAGGGCGAGCGGATCGAGCATCGCTTCAGCATCATCAGGGGCGTAGGTGCCATCACCGTCGAGCATAAGCACATATGGCCTGTCGATAATCCTCACGGCCTCGATGATGGCGTTGCCCTTCCCCCTCCCGGTCTGCGTCCGGACAGTCGCCCCCGCGGCCCGTGCGATATCCGGGGTGCCATCGGTGCTGTTCCCGTCCATGACGAGGATGTGTTCAAAACCCCGATCCTGAAACTCCCTGACCAGGTCACCGATCGTCGGGGCTTCGTTTAACGTAGGGATAAAGATACATACCTCACCTCGCTCGATCTTCATCTTCATATAGGCAGGAGACCCCGGCCTTCAAGCCGGAGAGGAATGCCGTCTGCCTGTCCCGGCATACCATTCTGTTCTCCACGCGATTCTGGTCTGGATTGTACAATCCTCGATTCTGGCATTTTGTGTCACCCGCTTTCCGGTGCCATAACTATGCAGGGATACGCGGTTTTTCAAGGTACCCCCGATATAGGTCAGTCCATACTTAATATGGTGAACCAGTGTTCCTCGTGTCAGTCCCATCGACCGCGTTCCTCCATACGGTTTTCTGATTCCTCCCTTCTCTGGTTGGAACCGGTGCAATTGCCTGCGATGTACACGGATCGGAGTCCAGTAGTACAGACCGATCTCGGGGGGGTGTTCTGCACCGGAGATGTCGGCGGCCATTACCCACGCATCAACAGCATGAGAGGAGAATGTCTTCTTGTCCTTCTGGCTGGATTTCTTCAAACCAAACCGGTCCCGGAGTTCTTTGGTCTCGTATCCTGTGCGAAGATAGAGGTCAAGACCAAGTGCCCGGATCGCAGTATAGAACCATCTTTTCCCCACCTCCAGCGGAGAGAAGTTCTTGTTCCACCGGCGACAGTTCTTTTTCGAGACTGCTGCAACATCCTCGACAACCACATCCGTGATCGGCAGGATCTTCTGTAACTGTTCAATGATTCGGATCTTCGCGTTCCACCGGGCAAACGTGCTCGGAGGTATAAATTTCCGGTCACTCAACCGGTTGTTGAATCGGGCCGGACGACGCCAACACTTCCGGTGTCTCCTGGCACGCCGCATCGTCCTTCGTGTTTCTACTGCATTTGTTACATGCTTTGGTGCCTCAGACATGCCGTTCAAGGCGGTCTCTTTAGTACCGACCACAGACCAGCCCTCAAACGAACTACCCGGGTCGATCCCGACAACCAGCTGCTGGTTATCAGGTTGTACGTCATACATCAGGATGATGCAGAAGATGCCAAGTTTGTTCCAATACGGTCGTGCTTTCCCCTGCTTGAGGAGTAAACGAGCACGTTTTGGCGTCGTCGGCATCAACGGTCTTCTATGAGTATCCAGAACTGGAACTCTCATGGTATTCCTTCCACCCGGTCAAACCGGGGTAACATTTCCCTTCGGAGTTGCGAAACAGGCTTAGTACCAAAAGGTACGTCGGGTTCGGCGTGCCCAGAAGAGGGACAGGCTAGGGAAACACCCATCCGTTCTTGTAGCCCAAAACGCTGCTGCAATTTCTTGCCTCCTAGTCTAACTGTTTTGTCCTGTTTAGCCGTTCACAAGCCCCTCCCTTCAGGGAGGGGTAGTTGACCGGTATACTATTATTCGATCTGGTGGTATAAGGGCTTTGTATGCACATAGCCAAACCGGGGCTCCGCATCCTTGGCATCGCAGAGAGCTATTCGGGGCGGGAAGAGTCCACAATCGCCGGTGTTGTTATGCGAAAGGATCTCCTGATCGATGGGGTGGCTTTCGCCCGGGTGACGGTCGGGGGGTCGGATGCAACCGATGCTATAATCAGGCTCTTTAATAGACTCGGACGCCGGGACATCAACCTCATGATGATCAGCGGGAGTGTCATCGCCTGGTACAACATCATCGATCCAGTGGTGGTGCAGGATGCGACCGGACTTCCCGTCATCGTCACCACCTATGAGGAGTCAGAGGGGCTCGCAGAGGATATAATCCGCCACTTCCCCGGCGATACCCGGAGACTCGCGGCATACCAGCGGCTCGGTGACCGGATTTCCATACGGCTCCACACAGGATACGACCTCTTCATCCGCCCCTATGGCATCCCCCCTGAAGATGCCAGGAGGCTCTGTAACGACGTCACGTACGAAGGCCGGGTGCCCGAACCCGTCAGGGTGGCCCGTCTCATTGCTCGTGGACTCATTCGGTCAGGGTTGCCCTGACAACCATGACTGTCGATATCGCGTGATCGACGACATAGGAACTGACGCTCCCGAGGAAGAAGCGGTCGAGCCGGCCCCTGCCGTGCGATCCGACAACAGTCAGGTCGGCGCCGAGTTCCTGCGCCAGTGCGATGATCTCCGCCCCGGGGTGACCCCGGCGCTTGTGTGGGGTTATCGTGAGGCCGGTGGCGGCAGCCCGGCGCTCGGTATCAGCAAGGATCTCGTCGGCCTCGCGCTCGAGTGAATCGAGAACCGCCTGCTGGGCGATGTCAGGGGGCTCGAGATTATTGAGTATCATTGTCGGGTATACGCCGGTCTGGACGACATGCACGGCATGCGCGGAAGCCTGCATGGCGCTGGCGAGATCCAGTGCCTCTTCAAGCGCCCGGTGACCGATCTCAGACCCATCCACCGCTACAAGTACCGTTTTGAACATAGAGAACTTAGAGGTGTTCTAACAGAAATATATGGTCTATGAGACAGTCTCCTCATGCTACAGTCGCATCCTCTGAGATCACTTTCCGGGTCTCTTTATCGATGATCTTCACAGCAATCTTTTCGCCCGGGCTGAAAGTTCTATCAGAGAGATCTACCTCTATCTCCTCGCCGGGGTTCCAGTAGTCGTCACAGCATCCTGGCCCCTGGATATACCGCACCCCATAATGGTGCGACGAGATGAGGTAATAGCCGTTCAGGGTCTCGACGGTGACGACCAGCTGGTCGTTCCTGTACACGGTTGCCTTCAGGTCATCGTTCTTGTATGCCGTGCTGCCGTTGTTGAGGAGAAAGATCCGGCTTGCATACGTCAACTCCCCGGTCTCGGTGCTGGTGTGGAGGATACCGGTGATGATGATCGGCGGTTGTGCAGGCTCCGCCCACGACCAGGTGGGGATCATCCCGAGCACCATCAGCAGAACGAGAGCGGCGAGGATGATGGTGAGGGCGACCATCAGGAGGGTGGCGTGCGTATGTGAAAGCGCGCGCTCATCCCGGACAATACTGGTTAGAGGAGGCGTCGATGGTCGTGCCTTCGCCTCAGAAGCAGATTGTCGGGACCTAATACAGCATCCCGTACCCCTGCTGACCCCGGGCCGCGTTCCACCCGGAGATATGCCCCTGTTCTGCTCCCCATAACGGGTCTTTCCTGTATATACTGCTCCGGATCTGGCCCGATCTCTCGCGGAGGGGATATGGGAGGTCGGCGGTCGGCGATCCCGTATCCGGGTTTTCTGGTGCAGGCGGGGTCGAACCCCGATCGGGGATCTCCAGTGATCGGACGATCAATCCCCTCACCGGTGGAGGAGGAGTGGTCGTGTGAGGGGTTCTCTCTCCCATAGCGATGCCAGCATCACCGATATCTGGTTCCTCCCTCCCGGGAATAGGAGCTGCATTCTCCGCTGCCTGGATGGAGTACCGGATTTCGCGGCTGGAAAAGAGAATCTTTACATCGCTCATTCTACGCTCCTGATCTGTCCGGGGGCTCCTGGTCTCCGTCCATACCCGGTCGGCCGCGCACGCCGGACATTCACCCTGAGGAGAGGTCAGCCATAGTCCAGATAAACATTCCGAAATAAATTGAGGATGTGTCGGGGAGGAAAGGAAATATAATTCAATATCTATCGATCACTGCGGAAATATCCGTTTATGTGCGCCAGGAAAAGTACTTCACGGGTCGTCTGCGCGCCGCCCAGCCCGTGCACCCGAAACCCGGAATGCATCACAGACCATACCTGCGGCAATGGCGGCTTTCTGCTGCTCTCAAAGGGTCGCCCCTCCCCGACCGGGCAGAGCGATCCGCGTTCTAACGCTTTAAAGCCGGCCACCCACTGACAGCCAGGAAGTTTGCCATCCGGCACCTCTCTCATCACCAGGTCAATCCTCTGGTGAACCGGGGAGGGGTCGTGCATACCAGATGCCGCCAGAGAGATGGCCACACACGCTCCGTTCGGGCAATCACAGGGTAGCCGGCGCATGATGTATCATCCGGTCCATCCTGGATACCCGCCTTACCCTGAGGGAAGCAGGGTTATCGAGGCGGTGTCTGCGCAGCACGGAAGAGGAGACTGCCAGATACCGCCAGAGATCTACGCGGCGCTCGTTCGGAGGGCGACTTCCGGACAATGCCGGCATACCTTCCGAAACCCGGGCTTGCAGGGAGTCAGGATCGTCAACGTCACCCTGCATAACCGCGCCCGTGTCTTCTTACCGTCATGCTGCTCACCGCGTTCATCGGTGTGGAGGCAGGCGCGCCGGAAGCGGTCATCAACGCCACCGAACTTACGGTGATGCGTACCGGGGCGGCAAAATACCTCGCACCCCGGTCTCATAGGGGTCAGGCGACAGACCGAAGACCTGGTCGCCTGACGATCGCAGCGCTAACGCCAGTCAAGAATATCTCCGACTCGATGGGACGGAAAAAAGAACGGGGGGGGTCGCAGGATCCTGCCCCGGTGTGTGAGGATCTGTCACTCCTCTTCCTGAGGCCGGGCGAAGGCTTTCCAGACTTTCTCCCGGTAGACCGGACCGCTGTTGTAGGTACAGAACGGGATCAGGCGGCCATCGGGGGTCGCATAGTGAATACAGCACCGTTGCACACGCGAAAGGTCGTAGTTATGACAGTCCATGAAATGCATCGTGCCGATGAAGAGAGCGTTCCAGTGGAACTCCCGCAGTGCTTCGAAGTCCTGCGACAGGAGAGTTTTACCGATCAGTTTCAGGAACTCCCCTGTATTCTTCTGCTCTGCATTCCTTGTGGAGACGTAGAGATCCTTAACACCCTCGACGAGAGTCATGTATTTGTTGATCGATCCGCCTTTCGAGAATTTAGTCGCCATCTTATCGACAGATTCAAAGAATGCGTCGATATCCAGCATCCTGTTGATCGGAACCATCCCCTCGTCAGTGACAAAGACGTAGGTCGCTGCGCCGCAGTGCTGGTGCGTGGTAAACATAACCTGAGGTTTGCCGGTATACGCCTCAACCAGTCTCGATATCGGGACAACACAGGGCACCGGGTAGAAATAATCTTTCTTGATTATACCGTCCGTCTGCTCCTCGATCCGATCCGCAAGTCCTGGTATGGTAATGCGCTCTTTCCGGACATCATCCTCGCTTGCCGCCCCGGTGAACGCAACCGGCTGGAAGTTGACGCCCCTGATGGTCTCGATGTGTTCTGCGGCATACTTGATGATGGCACCCACTTCGTGGTCGTTCCTACCGTTGATGACCGTAGGCACCAGGATCACTCCCATGCCGATCTTCTCACAGTTTGCAATGGCCCGCCGGTCGCTTGCAATCTTCGAGTTGGTCTCCCGTGTAACCCCATCAAAGTGCAGGTAGACTGTAGATAAGCCAGCCTCTTTCAGTTCGACGATATAATCAGGATCCTGCGCAATTCGAAGGCCGTTCGTTGCAACCTGCACCTGATAGAGCCCGAGCTCTTTTGCTTTCCTGATAATTTCGGGGAGATCATCGCGCATCGTCGGTTCACCGCCAGAGAACTGGACAGCGAGGACCGGCACAGGTCTTTCTGCGCGCAACATGCGCATCATATCGACAACCTGATCAAAAGTAGGTTCATAGACGTAGCCACATGCCTGTGCATTCGCAAAACAGAAGTCGCAGTTAAGGTTACACCGGTTCGTCAGGTCGATATTGGCAAGCAACGTCATTGACCGGTGATTCGGACAGATGCCGCAATCGTTCGGGCATCCGGCCGGTGAAACAGTCGTATGGGGATTTGAGATCCCATTTCCGATGCACTCGTAGGCATCAAACCTCCGGTACATATCTGCGTCCGACCAATATAGGGCGCGGTACGTGCCGTGTTCCGGGCAGGTGCGGACCACCCAGACCTTCCCCTCCTCCTCGACGATATCGGCATCAAGCACGATACCGCACACAGGACAGAGGCTCTTTGTCTTCTTTATCAGCATTCATTCACCCAAGCCCATCATTTTTTTCGCATTCCATATTTCGACACTTTAATCTTTATAATTACTGATTGTACTGAATATTGACGCCTGAGAATACAGTCATAGGGCACTGGATCTTTTCCCTGCTTGCAGCACTGTGGATCATGATCCCGGCATACGTGCCGAATTCAGCAGCTGCTGCCCTCGGTGGCGGAACGCCCATCGACCTGGGGAGGGAATGGAGTGACGGTAGAAGGATCTTTGGCGACGGCAAGACATACCGGGGGTTTTTTGGTGGCGTGCTCTGCGGAGTGCTTGTGGGTCTTATCGAGATCTCTGTCCGATCCTCATTCGGCCTGACCGCGCTCCCCCGGCATACGGTCCTCTCTGTTATACTGCTTGCAACAGGCGCGCTCCTGGGCGACCTCGCGAAGAGCTTCTTGAAGCGAAGGCTTGGTAAAGAGCGAGGCGAATCCTGGCCCCTGGCTGACCAGTATGATCTGGTTATAGGTTCTTTTCTTCTCATCCTCCTGGCCTGCCCCGGGTGGTTGTTTGAGAATATTACCTTACCCATAGCGGCCTGGATCGTCATCATCACACCACTCCTCCATAGAGTGGTGAACATTATAGGCTATTACATCGGAGTAAAAGAAGTACCATGGTAAATCCAATCGCAACATTGTTACTTGAGAGCGGGGCCATCGAGTTTGGAGATTTCCTCCTCGCATCGGGAGCACGGAGCACCTACTACATCGATATCAAGGCTGCAACCACAAATCCCGTCGTCCTTGCGGCGATAGGTAAGGCCATTGCCGGGACGTGGGAGTTTGAGGTGGTAGCCGGGGTGGCGGTCGGTGCCGTACCGATCGCCGTCGCCGTCTCGCTTGCAAGCGAGAGGCCGTACGCGATCGTCCGAAAAGAGGAGAAAGATCACGGCAAAGCCGGAACGATCATCGGTGATGTGAACGGCAGGGATGTACTCCTGGTCGAGGATGTGACCACGTCCGGGGGAAGCGCTCTCTACGGCCTTGATGCCCTGCGCGCAGCGGGCGCGCGTGTCGACCGGGTGGTGACCGTCGTAGACCGGGAAGTGGGCGCAGGCGATGCACTGGCGAAGAAAGGCGCATCCCTCTCGGCGCTTGTGCGGGTCGGTGAGCTACTGAACGGATAAGCATTTTTTAGAAGCGGGCGAATAGATGGATATGAAAGTTCTCGTTGTAGGTGGTGGTGGCAGGGAGCATGCGATCACCAGAGCGCTTTCCTGCAACAGTGGCGTGAAGATATTTTCTGTTATGGCACGAAGAAACCCCGGGATAGCACAGGTCTCAGAACGGGTGCTCCTCGAGAAGATCACCAGTATCCCGGAGATTGTGAGATTTGCCACCGAGAACAGGCTCGACGCTGCCGTCATCGGACCGGAGGCGCCTCTTGAGGTCGGTATCGTCGATCATCTCGAGGCAGCAGGGATACCCTGCATGGGGCCGGGGCGTGCGGCAGCCCGGATCGAGACAGATAAGGCGTTCTGCCGCCGGTTGATGGAGCGGCACAATATCGCAGGTTGTCCGGAGTATCGTGTCTGCCATGACCCCGGGGAGGCGCGGCAGTTCATTGAGGACTACGGCGGAGATCTTGCAATCAAGCCCATCGGGCTCACCGGTGGAAAAGGTGTGCGGATCATGGGCGAGCACGTCGATGCAGCAGGAGCGATCGAGTATATCGAGCAGATCGGCGGAGATGTTGTCCTTGAGGAGCGGTTGATCGGGGAGGAGTTCACCCTCCAGGCGTTCGTCGATGGCAACCACCTGGTGCCCATGCCGCTCGTCCAGGACCATAAACGCGCGTATGAGGGGGATGTCGGGCCGAACACCGGCGGGATGGGCTCGTACTCCATGGCCGACCATATGCTCCCCTTCGTCTCCCGATCTGACTACAGAGAAGCGCTCAGGATTATGGAGGAGACGGTTGCGGCCATGCGCGAAGAAGGAACACCGTACCGGGGGATCCTCTACGGTCAGTTCATGAATACGCGCGAAGGGCCAAAAGTCATCGAGTTCAACGCACGCTTCGGGGATCCGGAGGCCATGAATGTGCTCTCACTCCTGGAGTCGGACTTCTCGGAGATCATCACCCATGTCATACAGGGAGATCTCGCATCATCAGACGTCAGATTCGTCAATGAAGCGACAGTCTGCAAGTACCTCGTTCCCGAGGGGTATCCTGATGCTCCGGTGGCGAATCAGCCTCTCACCATCGGGGATTATGGCAGTGCCCTCCTTTACTACGCAAACGTCAAAGAGCAGGATGGAGCACTTTATACCCTCACATCGCGGGCGCTTGCATTCGTCGGGAGAGGCGCGACCCTTGATGAGGCTGAGGCCATCGCCGAGAAGGCGGCATCCTCAGTCTCCGGGCGTGTCTTTTATCGCAGGGATATCGGCACCAGGGATACCCTCGAAAAACGATGCCTGCACATGAAGGAGATCGCATGAAGAAAGATTTTCTCGCATTCACCGATATTGATGAGCATGAACTTGAGAGTATCATAGCCGATGCGGTGCGCCTCAAACACCTGAAGTCTGCCGGAACCGCACATGAGCTCCTCAGAGGAAAGAGCCTTGCGATGATCTTTGAGAAGGCATCCACCCGCACCCGGGTCTCGTTTGAGGTGGGGATGACCGATCTCGGCGGTCATGCGCTCTTCTTAAACCCCCAGGATCTGCAGCTCGGGCGGGGGGAGGAGGTCAGGGATACAGCACGGGCGCTTGCCCGCTACGTCGATGCGGTGATGATCCGGGCATACCGGCACGCCAACGTCGAGGAGTTCGCCCGCTACTCGACCGTCCCGGTCATCAATGGCCTATCTGATGCACAGCATCCCTGCCAGGTTCTGGCCGATATCATGACCCTCACCGAGCGGTTTGGCGATCTCCGTGACCTGAGGCTCGCATGGGTCGGGGACGGCAACAACGTCTGCAACTCGTGGATACTCTCCTCATCCCTGACCGGCATGGAGATCGTGATTGCAAGTCCTCCGGGCTACCAGCCAGATGGGAGACTTATCGATCAGGCACGGGCTGCGGGCGGCAGGGCCAGGGTCGTCACAGACCCGGAAGAAGCGGTCAGGGATGCCGATATCCTCTACACCGATATCTGGGTATCCATGGGCGACGAAGAGGAGCGTGCCGAGCGCCTGAAGGCTCTCAGGCACTACACCATAGATACACGCCTCCTCGCGCAGGCACCACCCGGCGCCCTCGTTATGCACTGCCTCCCCGCCCACCGGGGGGAGGAGATCACCGATGAGGTGATGGAAGGACCACAGAGCATCGTCTGGGATCAGGCCGAGAACCGGCTCCACGCACAGAAGGCACTCCTCGTGCGGATGATCGCCGGCGATATACCTATCCCTTGAGTGGGACAGAGGGAATCACTTTTTTTAGTCCGGGGCGCAGGGTTCGGGCGTACGAGATGGCGCCTGGCGTCTCCTGACAGAAGTTCTGGCCCGGCCCTTCAGGTCGGATGTTTGAAAAAAGGTGTTATTCGCTGACAAATTCCTTGAGTTGTGAGAAGAGGTATTCCTGTACCTCTTCGACGACCTCCCGCCTGCCGCGGAATGCCAGCAGCTCCCTCGTATCCCCGTCCATGTTTGCAAACGAGAGTTTCTGCGGCCGCCGTACCACTTCCACGTCGTATTTTTCTACGACATCATAGAGCATCTTCCTGGGTACGCCGGGGGGGACGAGCAGATCAAACAGTTCTTCTTCAGCCATCGTATCAGATCCTACTTTCCTATTTTGATCCGGCGAGACATAATACATGCCCCATCCCGCACCCCGCCGAGCGGGGCTTTTGGCTTTCCAAGAGAGTTCATGCACCGGCCCATCAGGGCCGCCCCCCGGGCCAGACCGTCGTCCACAAAGACCAGGTGGTCATTTGGTTTATCGTAGAGGTTCCGTTCGGCAACACCTGCAAGGATATACTCAGGTTTCCTCCCCGATATCGCCGCCCGGCCGGTGAACCCGATCGACGAGTTCGGCGGAACCATCCCGCTCTCGATGGTGACATCGATGAGCCGGAGTGCCATCTTTGCGCAGACCCGGTCGATGACCTCGGTCAGCATACCCATCCCATGCTTCTCGTAGATCTCGTGCCCGATCTCCCCGAGGATCGGTGTATCGCTACCGTTGACACCACAATCGCACCCGATAAGGGCGATGCCTGACTCAGCAGCTATATCCGCGCAGACCGGGACCCGCCCGAACCGCGTCCGGTCGGAGGGGACGATCCTGATATCGATATGCTCATGGCACCGCTCAACATACTCATCGACAGCGGAGCGCTTCCTCCCCCCGAATGGGCTCTGGATACTGTGGTCGCCAAAGAGGTCGAGGGCTGTCCCCTTATTCCCCTTCACAAGCCCGGTGCCCTGAACGATGGCATCGGGTATGGCGCCCGCGATCCCACAGAAGTTCCCGATCGTCCGGGCAAAGGGATTCGGATCGTCACGGGCGACGTCGCTCGTGATCCGACCGGCGAGCGTGGTACCGAAGTCGATGGATATGCAGGGGTTTCGGAAGTCGACAGGCGTCCATTTGGCGCCCTCCTTGACGCCTGCCATCGCGAGTTCTCCCTCCATCTCGTTTGCCACCATCTCGACACCCGTACTCCCGACCGGCGGCACGACACCGGCCACTGCGCCGACAAAGACCACCTTATCGGCGAATGAGAACTGCCGGAGTTTTGACGGGAGGTTGTCGATCGACATCGGCGGCGTCATCTTCCTTGGCGGGACGCCGGCAGCGAGGCAACCGTTTGCAAGGGCGATGACGAAGTCTCCGACCTGGTCGGGGGAGTCCATAGCTGCAACGACGCCCGTACTCCTGACAACGAAGTCGAGGTCATCCTTGATGCTCAGGTGGACCGCATCGTGACTCCGGATCAGGGTATCGCGCACAAGGTCGGTGACCGACTCGCGCGTAAGCTGGGTTCCATCAAGGGTCTCCCCAAAGACCGTCTCTCCAGGTTTTGGCGGCCGGACGTCGCGACTCATGGACACGGTCTTGTTGATGACGTAGGATCTACCCGTCTCAAGGCTTGTGCCGGTCAGGATACATTTCGTTGTGGTATTGCCCATCTCAACAGACGCCACGATAAAATAAGGCTTCACCCGGTACTCGGGAACACCCGGGCCCGGTCCGTGTGAGATCGATGGCGGAGGCGGGCTTTCGACAACGTGGGGTGTAGGTTTGAAAAAGCGCTCCAAAAAACGGGCACACATACTAGTTCTTTCCTCGCCTGCCGGCTTATATTTTTCCATTCGCACAATACAAACCAGGGCCATAAACAGGGGGAAATTTCCATGAGCACCCCGGCACCCGGGATCAGGGCGCCGGGTATTCATCCCTCGACAACACACCAGATCCTGGCAGTGAGGGGTGACAGAAACTGCCCGGCGGGCCAGGGGCAAAAGGTAACGTATATCGGGAGCGCTCCTCCTCAAACCCCACCCTGCCCGGGCGTATACCACCGCAGTCCACCGCCCGGGAGAGCGCTCTGTACCGATCTCGCCGCAACCCCGTGGTACCCCGACCACCCGTCCGGCAGAGCCCTTATATACGGTCAACGCAGATAAACTCGATATCGGACAGGTTACAGCCCCGCCGGGTCTGTTCTGCCCGGAGGAGAGATAAATCGTGGTTGCGCTTTCAGGTGAGATTAAGGAGATATTCATAAAGACTAAAGTGATGCCGATGGCTACCGCGTCTAAAAGCGGCATTCCGAACGTGGCGCCGATGGCATCGATCCAGCTCGTGAGCGACGATACCATCTGGATCATGGACAACTACATGGTAAAGACGCTTGAAAACCTCAAAGAAAACCCCATCACGGCGCTCTACTTCTACGATCAGGATACCAAACGCTGCTTTCAGGTGAAAGGGAGAACAGAGATCAGGACGTCCGGCCCCGACTACGAGAAGTTCCGCGATCAGGTGAGGACAAAGGGGCACAAATATCCAGCAAAATCGCTCATCATCATCAAGATCACTGATGTCTTCGAGTGTACAGCGGGAAAAGATGCCGGGAAGAGGGTGCTCTAAAGCACCTCCCTACTCTTTCTTGAGATTTCTGAGCAGGCGCGCCTGCAGTCCAAAGTAGTTCGAGAACCCGATCGCGTGGTTCTGGTCGATCGTTGTCGAGTCAAAGGAGACAAGGTCGTCTGAATAGAGAGCATTCCCAGAACTTCGGCCGAGAATCTTCACGCTACCCTTATACAGACCGAGATCCACAGTGCCGTTCACCCGCTCCTGGGTCGTGTCGATGAACGCATTGAGCGCGTAGAAGAGCGGTTCGTGCACGAGCCCCATGTAGGCGAGCTCAGACCACTTCGTATCGATGATCTGCTTGAACACAAGCTCCTGCCGTGTCAGAACAAGGTGCTCAAGGTCGCGGTGCGCAGCAAGCAGGACAGTCGCGGCCGGGTGCTCGTAGACCTCGCGAGCCTTCAGACCGAGGATCCGGTCCTCGATCATGTCGTTGCGGCCCACGCCGTTCTGCCCTGCGATCTGGTTCAGTTCCTGGATAAGGGCGAGGCCGGGGAGGCTCTTCCCGTTGAGGGCGACCGGAACACCGCGCTCGAACCGTATCCTGACTTCTTCCATGACATCAGGAGCCTTCTCCGGGGATACCGTCCAGGCATAAATCTCCTCGGGCGGGTGGAATGCCGGATCTTCAAGCCTGCCGCCCTCGATACTCCGGCTCCAGCAGTTCTCATCGACGCTGTAGGGGTTTTTCTTCCCCACGCTCACCGGGATATTGTGTTCCTGTGCGTAGCAGATCTCCCACTCACGGGTCAGGTTCATCTCCCGCATCGGTGCAACGATCTCGTAGCCGGCGGACCTGAAGACGAAGTCAAACCGGAGCTGGTCGTTTCCTTTCCCGGTGCATCCATGCGCGATCTTTGAGGCACCCTCCTCCTCTGCGATCCTCACGATCTCTTCGGCGATCAGCGGACGGGCGAGCGCCGTGCCCATCGGGTAACCCTCATATGACCCGTTCGCCTTGATCGCGGGGAAGACATAATCGGTTACGAACTTCTCCCTGACATCGATGGTGTAGTGGTTGTCTGCAAGCATCCGGCCCTTCTCCGTGGCCCGGGCTACCTCCGCCTCGGGCTGGCCCACATCTACCGCAACGGTGATGATCTCATCAAACCCGTAGTGCTCACGCAGGAGGGGGATACATATGGAGGTATCAAGACCTCCCGAAAACGCCAGGACGATTTTTCCCTTTCCCATGTTATAACTCACCGTGTTCCTGTTCTCAGTCTGACGACAGTCTGGAATAATCTACAGTGATATGACCTCTCATACAATAAAAGAGTGGTATGGATGGACGCACCTGAAGAAACCCGGGCCCGTCTGCACATTTTCTGCAAACTGCCGGCGCATGAAGAGACCAGATCACACTCTGTGATACTGCCTGCCCGGGGAGCATCCATCCGCGCGGGCGGGGCTCCGGGGGCCAGAGGGCCGGAGATCAGGATCCGGAAAAACAGACTTTATACGAGAGATAACCGGCAAACTGACTATAATTTGAAAGATCTGCGGTGCGATGACAGTCTATCTGCGAAAGCACTGCAAAACGTCGAAAAAACCAAAATCGCCCTGATTTTTCGCCAGTTATTAAAAAGGATAATTATAATAGTGATGAAATAGAACTCGTGAAGTTGGAGGGTTCCGTTATCTTCGAGAGACTACCCAGAGATGAAGACCCAAGATCAGTACAATCAACCATCAGCGTGGAAGGCCTGACCCGGGTATTCGGGCAGGATCCAGAGAGAGCGCTGGAACTTCGCAATTCAGGTCGTTCAAAGGAAGAGATCTATGGAGAGACCAGAGATACTCTGGCACTCTATAACGTCTCCTTTGAGGTTATACCAGGCGAAATTTTCGTCCTGATGGGACTCTCCGGGAGCGGAAAATCGACGCTCCTCCGGTGTATCAACCGGCTTATCGAACCTACGAGCGGCAGGATACTGATCGGTGGCGAGGATATCGTCGGCATGAACCAGGACGAACTGCGAGAGATCCGCCGGCGCAAACTGGGTATGATCTTCCAGAGTTTCGCCCTGCTCCCGCATCGGACGGTCCTCGACAACGTCACCTTTGGCCTTGAGATCCAGGGCATCCCTGAGGAGGAGCGTTACCGGAGGGGCGAAGACCTTCTCCGGATGGTCGGGCTTGGTGAGCATGGGGCGAGCATGCCCTCCCAGCTCTCCGGTGGCATGAAACAGCGGGTCGGGCTTGCCCGGGCGCTCGCAGGCGACCCGGAGATACTCCTGATGGATGAGGCGTTCAGTGCTCTCGACCCGCTCATCAGGCGTGAGATGCAGGACGAACTCCTCGACCTCCAGCAGCGCCTGAACCGGACGATCATATTTGTCACCCACGATCTCGATGAAGCGCTGAAACTCGGGGACCGGATCGCGCTGATGAAGGATGGGGAGATCGTCCAGATCGGTACACCAGAAGAGATCCTCACAAATCCAGGAGATGCCTACGTCGAGCAGTTCGTTGCCGGTGTCGATATGACAAAGGTGCTCTCAGCAAGCGATGTGATGCGCCGTCCCGAACCGGTTGCGCGGGACAACGCAGGTCCCCGGGTCGCGCTGCACCTCATGGAAGAGCATGATATCGGGAGCGTATTCGTGGTCGACCGCGAACGCCACCTCAAGGGCCTTGTTACACTCGATGATACCCTTGAGGCTGTACGGGCGGGCAGGGGTCTTGAGGAGATCATCGCGACCGACATTCCGACCGTGACGCCGGACACATCACTTACCGATATCATATCGCTGATCGCCGGGAGTCCCTATCCTGTGGCGGTGGTTGATGACGAAAATAAGCTTCGGGGATTGGTGTTCCGGGGCGCCATACTCGGCGCACTGGCACGAAAGAGGGGAGATATTAATGGATCTACCTAAACTACCCGTGGGGGAGGTCGTCGAGGCATTCGTCAACTGGATCGAGCAGTACTTCGGCTGGTTGCTCGACGGCATCAGTGCAGTACTCGGGTTCCTCATCGGCGGATTGCAGGATCTCCTGCTCGCCATACCGACACCGATCCTGATCCTCCTTGTGACTGCCCTGGTCTGGTCTGTCACCCGGCGCGACATCAAACTGCCAGGACTCACCATGCTCGGTCTGCTCCTGATCTGGGACCTCCAGCTCTGGAACCTCGCCATGCTCACCCTGGCGCTTGTCCTCGTATCGACAGTGGTCGCGCTCGCGATATCGATCCCGCTCGGCATCGTGGCTGCAGGAAGTGATGCGATCAACGCCGCACTCAGGCCGGTCCTCGACTTCATGCAGACGATGCCCTCGTTCGTTTACCTCATCCCTGCCGTGATCTTCTTCGGTCTCGGGAACGTTCCAGGCACAATTGCGACGGTTGTTTTTGCGATGCCGCCGGCGCTACGCCTCACCAACCTCGGAATCCGGCAGGTACCGACCGAACTGATCGAGGTTGCGGATGCGTTCGGCTCAACACCCCGACAGAAACTCTTCAAGGTGCAGCTTCCGGTCGCTCTCCCCACCATCATGGCAGGGGTGAACCAGTGCATCATGCTCGCGCTCTCCATGACCGTCATCGCATCGATGATCGGTGCCGGAGGGCTTGGGTACCAGGTGCTCGTGGGCATCCAGCGGGTGAATATCGGCATGGGCTTTGAAGCAGGGCTTGCCATCGTGATCATCGCGATCATCCTCGATCGGATCACCCAGAACCTCGTACCGCAGCATGATGGGGAGCGGTGAGTGGATCCCGGTCCTGCAAACCATGAATCTAACTTTGTTTGACAGAAGAAACCATGAAATGTGATTGTTATGACTAAAAAGATTGGAAACCTACTCGCACTGACAGGCGTTATCCTGGCACTCTGCCTCTTCTCTGCAGGTTGCACTGATACGAGCACAGACGAGGCAAAAAAGATCAGCATCGGGTACGTCACCTGGGACTGCGCTATAGCGAGCAGCAACGTTATGAAGCAGGTCTTTGAGGAAGCCGGATACGATGTTGAGATGATCGCGGTTGATGCAGGTCCGCTCTTCCAGGCTCTCGCTACCGGGAAGGTTGACTTTACGACTACGGGATGGCTCCCGCACACGCATGAACACTACTGGGAGCAGTACGGCGACCGGATCGATTACGTCAATGATAACATCCCCGGCGCGGCGCGTATTGGTCTCGTCGTCCCGACATACGTGACCATCGACTCGATCGAGGAGATGAACGGTGTCGCTGATCAGTTCGGCGGCCGTATCGTCGGCATCGAACCCGGTGCGGGCATCATGACCCGGACCGAGCAGGCCATCGATGAATACGACCTCAACTATGATCTGGTTGCGAGCAGCAGTGCCGGCATGGCAGCGGAACTCGGTTCTTCCATCAACAATGAGAAATGGGTTGTAGTGACCGGGTGGTCACCGCACTGGAAGTTCGGCCGTTACGATCTCAAGTTCCTCGATGACCCGAAGGGTACCTACGGCGGGGCCGAGGATATCGTGACCCTCGCAAGACAGGGCCTCGCGACCGACGACCCGGAGGCTCATGGCATCCTTGAGCGATTCGAGTGGACCGGCGAGGATATCGCTCTGGTCATGACCGATATCGCTGGCGGCATGCCTGAAGAGGAGGCCGCGCAGAAGTGGGTCAACGCCAACCGCGACAGGGTTGATGTCTGGCTTGGAAACGCATAACCCCCCTTTTTTGCATCTCAAACAGAATGGCGTTGTAACGAATCGAAAAAGAGGAGCGCGCGAGAACCGGGCTACGTCAGGTCGCGGTAGTGCGCGAGCGGTTCGATAGTGATCTCCTCGCGCCTGATAACATCGATCGCCATCACCGCGGTTCGGGCGATCTTGAGCACCGTGGCGCAGGGGATGCCGTAATCGGCTGGCTCCACAACAAATGTTCCACCTTCAAGACTCTGGACAGCCTTCATAAACTATCATAGCATGTGGATCAGATCTCTTGATAGTCGTGACGACGGACCGGGAACCTCTTCAGGGGATATTCAGAAACAGAATGCAGTCTCACCATGGTTCGTGGCGCCGGCACAATGTTGGGTGACGCGCGATGCATGAGGGGCCGACTGAGAAAACCCTGGAGATCGAGACCCCTGAGGGGACGTTTACCATCCGGCTCAGCACAGGCGATCTCGGGTATGTCTACCCGGATATGGTCAGGCACACCATCGAGGTTCTCTATGGCACCAGGCCGGTCTACACCTACGCCATCAACTCCTATGAGGTGCCGCCCGGCTCTCTCTTTGAGGCCGGAAAGGTGGCGGAGATCGTCTTCGCGCGGCTCGCGCACGACGTCCGGTCCCGTCCGGAGATCTACACGAGAAAGAGGGTCTTTACCCGCCCGCTCCCAAAAGATGGGGCCTGCGACGTCGTCATACTCCAGGGGAGCCCACGAAAGTTCGGGAACTCCGCCTTCGCCGCATCATGGTGTGATGATGAGGCTGTCCGGGCCGGCCTCTCTTCCCGGATCTTTTACATCCACGAGATGGATATCAGGCCATGTATCGGCTGCTATGTCTGTTACAACGAGGGTTACTGCCCGATAGACGATGACATGCCCTGGATCATCCGGGCTATCGAGTCTGCATCCCTCGTCGTCGTCTGCACGCCGGTCTACACAAACACCGTCCCGGCTGGCCTGAAGGCGGTGATGGACCGCTGCCAGTGGCTCCACGCGCGGGTAAAAACCCTCGGCGAAGAGGTCTCTGCCCGTGGGCTCACCATCGCCGTCGCCGGACAGCCGGGGAGAGAGCCGTTTGCCTGCGTAACGCCTGTAGTCGATGCGTTTATGAGGAACCTGGGTATCCAGCCAGCTGAGCCGGTGCTCTTCAGCGGTCTCGATCGGGCCCGGGATATCAGGAAGATCGAGGGAGCGGAGGGTGAGATCAGGGCAGCGGTGCGCGCGCTCCTTGAGTCTGTGGCCGAAAGATGATATCTCATAACCACCCAATCGATGATGCATGGTAGAAGTGACTGTTGAGATAGTCGGGTTTGAGGAGTCAGAGTGCGGCCCGTTTCCCTGTGATGAGACACGATCCTGCGGGCTTGAGACCTGCTACCCCTCAAATCGCCTGATAGATGCCATCAGCGCTCTGCGCGATGAACTCCTCAACGAGTACGGCGATAAGGTCTTAGTGAAGATGACACTGATCGACGAGGAGATACCAGAATACGTCAGGAAGATCATCGAGGAGCGTCACCCGCCGATCCCGATCATCCTTGTCAACGGCCGGCTCACATCGATCGGGAGGATATCGCTCGGTCTGATAAAAGAAGAGATTGAGTATGCCCTTGAGGAGTCCTAGAATATCTTCTTCAACTCCCCGGTTGCAAGGTCGAAATAGAGGCCGTGAAGCCGGACCCGTCCTTCTTTTTCTGCAACCCTGACAGGCGGATATGTGCGGAGGTGCTCAAGCTGCAGACCGATGTTCTCGATCTCGATGAGTCGCCGCCGGAGTTTCTCTTCTTCCGGGGTTTTCGGCACCTGAATCCTGGCCTCGACGCGGCGTTTCGCCTCCATCGCGTTGTTCAACCAGAGCGGGACGTATGCATCGTCGCTCTCTAGGTCGAGTGCCTTGATGGCACCGCAGTCTGAGTGCCCGCAGATGATGATATCCTCGACTTTGAGGTGGTTGAGCGCATACTCAAGCGCGGTCGCGAAGTTCCAGTCGTGAGCCGGGACGATGTTACCGATGTTTCGTTGCACGAAGATCTCACCGGCCTGTGCGCCGGTGATGCGCTCGGCGTCTACTCTGGAATCCGAACACCCGATCCAGAGGACACTCGGGTGCTGGCTCGATGCCAGGGTGTTGTAATGATCAGGGTCCTTCTCGAAGTCTTCTTCCCTGAATCGCTTGTTTCCCTCAAGAAACTTCTCTATCATATCGTATACTCCATTCGATGATAGTGCAGGGCGCCCGCTGTAGATGCGTGTGCGCCTGAGGGGGTTTTGCGCCCGGGAGCTTAAAAATGCATACACCCGGGTTTTTTCGGGTGATTGAAGGGGAGAGACGGGATTAATTGGAGGCATTTCTGCCAGGAAAGCCCGGATATTCCGGAGCATCTTTGTGCATTAATGCACGGGTTGAGGAGATAGGGAGGCTGAATGCACCCTGATGCGGGAGTCTGCGTGATCAAAAACATGGGTCATGTTAACCAGATGGGCTTAATTCCGGAGCTCCGACGCTGGTGAAGAGTATGCGCTCTTCTCCTTGAGGGAGATCGGGCTTATTTTCAGTATTTTGCCTTCCAGAGGAGCGTTTCATGAAGCAGTACGCCAGGGCCGGCTGGTGGAGATTGGCGACCTGCCCCGAGACCGGCCGCTGTGGTCCCGGGAGGGACCGCCCTGAAATGAGAGATCACCTCTGGACAGCACCCAGGTTCGCCTGCTCAACGGTCCGCGCATACCGCGCGAGAACGCCCGTGAGCTCCTGGTGGGGAGGCTTCCAGGCCTGCCGGCGCATCTCCAGGGTCTCCGGATCGACCAGGAGATCGAGACTCTTCTCATAGAGATCGATCGCTATCTCATCGCCGTCCTCCACGAAGGCAATCGGCCCGCCGACCGCTGCCTCCGGGGCGGCGTGCCCGATGCACGGCCCCCGGGTGCCGCCTGAGAAGCGGCCATCGGTCACCAGGGCGACCCGGGCGTAACCTAGCCCCATCAGTGCAGATGTCGGCGAGAGCATCTCAGGCATCCCCGGCCCCCCCCGTGGCCCCTCGTAGCGGATCACCACCACGTCCCCTTCCTGGATCTCGCGGTGGAGGATCGCTTTCATAGCCGCATCCTCGCCGTCAAAGACCCGGGCCGGTCCCCGGTGCCGCCACATCGCCTCCGGGACAGCGGCGCACTTGACGACGGCGCCGTCTGGAGCAAGCGTCCCCCGCACAACCTTCAGACCGCCGGCAGGGCTGACCGGGTCTTCGACCGTCCTGATGATACTCGGGTCAGAGATCCGCGCGCTTCCCGCGATCTCGAGGATCGAGCGGCCCGAGACCGTCGGGGCATCATCGATGTAGCGCTGGAGCACCGCAAGGACCGCCGGGATGCCCCCCGCCCGGTAGAGGGCGAGCATCGAGTGCGGGCCGCCGGGCTGCATGTGGCAGATGTGGGGGGTCTCCTCGCTCGCAGCATTGAAAGTCTCAAGGTCGAGGGGGACGCCGGCCTCCCGGGCGATGGCCATCAGGTGGAGAACGGTGTTCGTCGATCCACCGAGCGCCATATCTACCCTGATGGCGTTTCGGAGACTCGCCTCAGTGACGATATCACGCGGACAGATCCCCTCCCGGACGAGCGCGACCGCCCGCTCACCGCTCTCCCGGGCTACGCGGAGTTTTGCGGCATCGACCGCTGGGATGGCAGCAGATCCAGGGAGAGAGAGGCCCAGCGCCTCGGTGACGCACGCCATGGTGTTTGCGGTGTAGAGGCCCTGGCAGCTCCCGCACCCGGGCATCGCCGCACACTCAATCTCACGGAGTTCCTCCTCGCTCATGGTGCCGGCCGCGACACCGCCGACACCCTCAAAGACGTCGATAAGGGAGAGTTCCCGGCCTGCTGCGTAACCGGGGAGCATCGGGCCGCCGGTGACGACGATCGCCGGTATGTTGCATCGAACCGCCGCCATGAGCATACCGGGGACGATCTTGTCGCATGTGCCGAGACAGACGAGGCCATCGAACTGGTGCGCCTCGACCATAAGCTCGACGGCATCGGCGATGTTCTCCCGGGAGGGGAGCGAATACCGCATACCCTCATGGCCCATAGCGATACCGTCGCAGATACCGATAGTCCCAAACTCAAATGCAACACCCCCCGCCGCCGCCACACCCTCCTGCACCTTCTTTGAGAGGGAATTTAAATGGATATGTCCGGGGACGATGGTATTGTATGCATTTGCTATACCGATGAAGGGTTGGTCCATCTCCCGGTCGGTTATACCGAGCGACCGGAGCAGCGACCGGTTCGGGGCACGCTGGTAGCCGGCTTTTACTGTCTCACTCCGCATGGTAATCCTCATGGGAGTGTACGTGCGCCGGAGGGAAAAGAGTGTTTCTGTTGTGGGGAGGGTGGCGCCGGGCGGGAGAAGACCTCCTCACCCCGGGAGCCCTTCAACCCTCGTAGAGGTTCACGACGCCCCCTATGACGATCACCGCCGGGGGCCGGACGCCGGTGGCGCGAGCCTTCTCGACTATATCATCGAGGATCCCGACCGTCACGCGCTGGTCGGGCCGGAGCCCCCGCTCAATGATCGCTACCGGCGTCCCGGGGTCTTTCCCGTGCTCGATGAGCGCCGCCGTGATCGCCGGGAGGTTTTTTACGCCCATCAGGATAACGAGCGTCCCCTTCAGGCGTGAGAGAGCCTCCCAGTTGAGGGCGGACTCAGGTTTCGTGGGATCCTCGTGGCCGGTGATGAACGTCACCTCTGAGGCATACCGGCGATGGGTGACCGGGATACCGACCATCTCCGGGACGGCGATAGCGCTTGTTACACCCGGCACAACCTCAACCGGGATCCCGTGTTCCCGGAGCACCTCAACCTCCTCGCCGCCACGGCCAAAGAGGAAGGGATCCCCTCCCTTCAGGCGCACGACAGTCTTTCCCGCCTTTGCGCGCTCGATCATCAACGCCTCGATCTCGTGCTGCTTCAGTGTGTGACTGCCGCCGTACTTTCCGCAGTCGATCAGTTCAGCGTCCTTTGGGAGCGTTGCGATGATCTCCTCGCCCGGGAGCTGGTCATAGAGGATGACATCCGCCCCGTCGATCACCTCGCGCGCCCTCATCGTCATGAGGCCAGGCCCACCCGGGCCTGACCCTACAAGATATGCTTTGCCAGTCATGAACTCAAACCCAGTGCAGTCCGTGCTTCCAGAATCAGATCTTTTGCCTTCTCGCGCAGTTCCCGTCCGCATACCCGGGCCTCTTCCAGCGTCACAACATGCTGCTCGATCCGCTCCCACCGGGATCCATCGAGCGCGAGAACCTCGGCGATCAGATCTCCATCTCTACAGTAGATCCCCTGCGGGGTGAAGCACCCGCCGCCGACCTCCTCCATGACAGCCCGCTCGATCTCCACATCGAGGCGGGTGGGTGCATGGTCCAGGCCGGCGAGAGAGCCGATGATCTCCGGGTCATCCCGGCAGGCGACCGCGACCGTCCCCTGGTTTGGTGAGGGTACGAACCGGTCCACAGGAAGAGCCTCCCCGGGGAGGTCGAGCGCGAGGCGCTCAAGACCGGCCTCGGCGAGCATGATGGCGTCATACTGCCCCTCGCGGAGTTTCCTGATCCGGGTATCGACGTTCCCCCGGAGCTGCTTCACCTCAAGCGCCGGGTCATAGCGGAGGATCTGCGCGCGGCGCCGGGTGCTCGACGATCCGATGATGTGGACCTCATCGAGAGGGATTTCGTGTGCGAGGAAGTCGGCGGGAGAGTCACGCCTGAGCACCGCGGGGCAGGCGAGCCCTGCAGGGCGGGCTGCCGGTATATCCTTCATGCTGTGCACCGCAACATCGATCTCGCCCCTGAGTATCGCATCATCAAGCGCCCTGACAAAGACACCCTGCCCCCCGATGGCGTGGAGCGGGACACCCGTCTCGGAGTCGCCTGCGGTCGTGATCGTTATGATCTCGGTATCGATACCACGATCAGCGAGCATGCCGGCCACGTTCTCTGTCTGGACGAGCGCAAGAGCACTCCCCCGTGTGCCTATGCGAAGAGACATGATCCGTATGCTTCCGCTATCTCATCGATATCCTGATCGCTATGCGCGGCGGAGAGGAAGTTCGTCTCAAACTGCGAGGGCGGGAGGAAGATCCCGAGATCGAGCATCGCCTTCCAGAACCGCGAGAACGCCTCGGTATCGCACTCTTTGACCTCCCGGTAGTTCCGCGGCGAAGTGCTCCGGAAGAAGTGCTTGAAGATCGAACCCATCCTGACGAACGAGCCCCGGCGTGCATCGACTGCGACCTCCTCGATCGTCCGCGTGGCGTCATCGAGCCGCCGGTAGATCTCCGGGTGGTCGTGGAGATAGCGGAGAGTCGCCACCCCCGCCGCAAGGCTTGCCGGGTTTCCGCTGAACGTCCCGGCCTGGTAGACGGGGCCTGCGGGTGCAACCAGTTCCATGATATCCCGCCGCCCGCCGAAGGCACCGATGGGAAGACCGCCGCCGATGATCTTTCCAAACGTGGCGATATCGGGCTTTACCCCGTAGAGAACCTCCGCGCCGCCGATACCGATCCGGTAGCCGGTGATCACCTCATCGAGTATGAGGAGGACGTCATAGGCAGCGGTGATCTCGCGCACATCAGCGAGGTAATCGTCGCCCGGGAGCACCGGCCCGATGTTCCCCATGATCGGCTCAAGGATGAACGCGGCGATATCATCATTCTCCGAAAGAAGTGTCTCCAGCGCCTCAGCATCGTTGTAGGGAACCTGCCGGGTATGCGCCACGAGGTCAGCGACGACGCCCGCGGAGTCCGGCACCCCGAGGGTCGTCGCCCCGGAGCCTGCCTTCACGAGGACCGCGTCATGAGCACCATGGAACCCGCCCTCGACCTTGATGATATCCTGCTTCCCGGTGTAGCCCCGCGCAAGCCTGATCGCGGCCATCGTCGCCTCAGAGCCGGACGAGACGAACCGGACCATGCCGATCCCCGGGTGATCGCCGATGATGATCCCGGCAAGATCGAGCTCGAGGGGTGAGGGCGTGCCGTAGAGCCAGCCCCCCTCGAGCTGCCGCTCGATCGCCTCCCTGATGTGAGGATTCGCATGGCCGAGTATGAGAGGCCCGTAGCCAAGACAGCAGTCGATGAGATCGTCTCCATCGACAGTTGTTAGATGTGACCCTGCCGCGCGCTCCACATAGAAGGGGAAGGGTTTGATTGCCCTGACCGGACTGCTGACGCCGCCCGGCATAAGGGTCTTTGCCCGTGCAAATAGATCACTACTCTTCATTAAACCACCTCGCTACATCTTCAGCAAAATACGTAATTATCAGGTCAGCCCCGGCGCGTTTTATGGCGACGAGGCTCTCGAGGGCGACGGCCCGCTCATCCAGCCAGCCACGCTCCCCGGCCGCCTTTATCATGGCGTACTCCCCGCTGACCTGATAGGCCGCCACCGGGAGACCGAACCCCGCCACAGATGCGAGGATATCGAGGTATATCCCGGCCGGCTTTACCATCAGGATATCAGCTCCCTCGGCCACGTCCAGCTCCGACTCCATGATCGCCTCGCGGGCGTTCCCGGGATCGATCTGGTATGTCGTCCGATCGCCGAACGAGAACCCGGAGTCTGCTGCATCGCGAAACGGCCCGTAGAGAGCGCTCGCGAACTTTGAGGAGTAGGACATGATGAGGGTATCCTGGTAGCCGGCAGCGTCCAGGGCTTCCCGGATCGTCTTCACCATCCCATCGAGCATGCACGACGGCGCGACGATATCGGCGCCATTCTCCGCATGGGAGAGAGCGATCCGGGCCATAAGTTCAAGTGAGAGATCGTTTTCTAGGTCGGGGCCGTCGACGGTCTCCCCTATGATGCCGCAGTGGCCGTGGTCGGTGTATTCGCAGGCGCAGACGTCGGTTGTGATGACCATTCCCGGCAACCGCTCCCTTATGCTCCGGATCGCCCTCTGGACGACACCATCCGGTGCGTAAGCCTCAGTCGCCTCGCTATCCTTCTTCGCCGGGATCCCGAAGAGGATCACCGCTCCTATGCCGGCATCCCGGAGGCGCTCACAGTAATCAGCGACCCCATCCACCGGGTGGCGGAACTGCCCCGGCATCGATGGAATAGCCAGTGGTGCGCTGATCGATTCGTCTACAAAGACCGGCATAACGAGATCGGTCTTCTGAAGTTCTGTCTCGCGGAAGAACGGCTGGATAGTCCGCCGCCGCATCCGTCTCATTCGTCTCTGTGGAAACATAATTCTCCCCGGGTTATTGCCCGGACAAGGTTCTCTGCCTTCTCCATATCACCACACTCCGCGCTTGAACGGATGGATGTGGCCAGATCGGAGAGGAGTTTCTTCGTGAGCGCCCGTGTCAGGTCATCGATGATCGCTCCCGTGCGACCGTCCCCCTCCCCCAGGCGGGCGAGTGCTCGGTCGCGCTCCCGTGCCCTGATCGACTCGGCCCAGGTGTAGAGGAGCGCGAGCGTCTCATCGGCCGCTGTCCGCCGGAGGAGCCTGATGAAGTGGCCGACCTCTTCATCGATGATCGCCCTGGCCCGGTCAGCCTCGTTTTGCCGGGATTTCATGGCAGCATCGTTGACGCTCCGCAGGTCGTCGATGGTGAAGAGGTGCACGCCCTCAACTGTTCGTACATCATCCGCGATATCGCGGGGCTGGGCAATATCGATGAGGATCAGGTTGCGAGGGTGCGGATCGAGCGGCCAGAGGCGCTTCTCCATGACCTCCCGTATCTCCTCCAGGCGGATGACCGGGTGCGGCGCGGCGGTGCAGGATATGACAACATCGGAGAGCGCGACGTAGTGGTAGAGATCATTGAACTTTACCGCACGGCCTCCGATCTCCTCCGCAAGCGCCACCGCACGCTCATAGGTTCTGTTGGCGACGTAGATGGCGGTCAGGTCTTTGGCGGCAAGCGCCTGGGTCACCAGAAGCCCCATCTCCCCGCTCCCGATGACCAGGATGCGCCGGTCGCACAGGGAGCCGAGGAGCTTCTCCGCGAGCGTCACGGCCGCTGAACCGACAGAGACCGCTCCCCGATTGATCTGCGTCTGGCGCCGGATCCTGACCCCGACATGCACCGCCTTGTTGATGCAGAGCTTGATGGCGCTGCTCGCGGTCCCTGCCTCCTCCGTTATTGCGAGAGCCTGCTTCAGCTGTCCGAGGATCTGATCCTCGCCGACGATCAGGGAGTCGATGCCTGCCGCAAGCTCGAGGAGATGGCGGGGCACATCCACACCCTCGATGATGAAAAAGTCCTTCCTTCCCTGCTCCCGCAGGAGTGCTTCCAGGCTTCGGGCATCACCCTCCACAAGAACCTCGACGCGGTTGCAGGTCTGGAGCAGCAAAACCCCCTTGAATCGCTCCCGCGCCTCGCGGAGAAATTTCTCCTCGTCGGGGAACCGGAACGCCTCAAGCGCGGCGATATCGGCGGTATGGTGGCTCATGCCCGCGAGTGCCAGAGGGGTAAAGGTTTCAGGCATGCAGGTACCTCTCCATCGCCATAGCACGTGCCCGGCCATAGTCGGAGGCGAGCATCCCCCAGATCTCCTCATCCCTGAGTATATTCCAGAGGGCGCGGGACCGGCGTTCCTGCGCAGGTTCGATATCCTTGAGTGCTGAGCGCATCTCATCCTGCAGGTCGATCATCCGGTCGAGGTCTGCGTACTCCGCCTCAAGTCGCATGCGGATATAGCGCGATACGGCGGGACTCTTTCCAAGGGTGCTGATCGCAACCAGGTAGTTCTGGCCGCGAACGATCGATGGGATGGTGACGTTGCCGGCTTCTCCGGATGCGTTATTGAAGAGGACGCCGGCATCAGCGCACAGCCGTCCTATACGGTCGTTGAGGCCGGGATCCGACGTCGCCGCAACCACAAGGAAGGTATCTCGCAGGAGCCTCGCGAGCGCCTCATCCTCGAGGGTTGAGAGATCGGCCTCTTCTCGCTGTATCGCGAGATCATCGAGAGCGGGAGCAAAGGAACGGCTGATCACGGTCACCTCTGCTTCACGTTCAAAGTATGCAGCCTTCCGGGCACCGACGTCGCCTCCACCAAATATAAGCACCCTCCTGCCCGCCAGGTCAAGCATGAGAGGGATCATTCGTTCTATAGTGTGGTGAACGGACTACATTAACCTGTTGAAAAGCCCTTATCCACCCGGAGAGGCGGGGATATCTCCGCGAACGGGATTGTAGTATCAGGGAGATCCCAAAGGAGGTTTTAACCCTGGCGGGTTCCACCTCTACACGACAGATATGGCTGAAGAGATGTATGCATTTAGCAGAATAGAGGGTGCGGTCCATCGCACAAAAGCCCTGCTCTGGCCATTTGAGTGGGGTGTATGGCTTCGCCTGGTCATAATCGCGCTCTTTGTGAGCGGTGGCATCAGTATACCGAATACCTTCCAGTATCGGTTCGATGGAAGTGACTTTGCGACCGGTGCGATCGGATTCACCCCCGCCGGCGTGGCGACGATCATGCTGGTGATACTTGCCGTTGTACTCGTGGTCGCTCTCATCTGGGCGTTCATAGGAGCGACGATGCGCTTTGTCTTTGTCGATATGCTCTCGACCGGGGATATTCATATCAGGCGCTTCTTCCGGGAACGACTCGGAAAAGGGGTGAGGCTCTTCATCTTTGAGATAGTCCTTACCGCAGCCATGCTCATCGCCATGGTAGCATCTGCCCTCCTGTTATTCGGATTCTGGGGGACACACACTGCCACTCCGCTACTGCTCATTGCGCTCATACCGCTCATTCTGGTCGCAGCCATCCTCTTCGGACTCGTCTTCCTCCTGACAACCGACTTCGTCGTCCCGATCATGGTGAGTGAGGACTGTGGTGTCATCGCAGGATGGCGGCGCCTCATCGGGGTTATCTCTTCGCAACTCTGGCAGACGATCGTATATGTCATCACCAGGTTTGTGCTCGGGCTTGTTGCCGCGATCGCGCAGATGATCCTGGTTATCATAGCACTGCTGGTCATCGCCATACCGTTCGTGCTCATCGGGATAGTATTCCTCGCCATACTCCAGGGTAGAAACCTTATCCTTCTCCTCGCTCTCGGAGTTCCCTACCTCATAATCGCGATCCCGGTCACACTCCTGATCGCGGTGCCGTTCGTCACGTTCTTCCGGTACTACACCCTGCTGGTGCTGGAGGGGCTCAGGCCCGAATACCGGCTCCTCCCGGAGTAACCCTTTTTTTCGATCCCGGAGAGGGGAAACCTCTTCTGCCATCAACACCAGAAACCGGAATGGTATGGTTGATCTCGAGCCGCTGGTGATCCTCGCCCTCGCACTGGGGCCGGGGGTCTTCTGGACCTGGTACTTCTACCGCCGGGACAAATTTGAACCCGAACCGGCTGCCCTCATCGCGAAGATCTTCATCCTCGGTGCTCTCGTCACGTTCCCCGTGGCCTTCATCGAGGGGCTCCTTGGTCTCTTCATCGCATCACCGCTGATCATGGGTGTCGTCATCGCACCCATCGTCGAGGAGTACGGAAAGTTCCATGTCGTGCGCCGGTTCGCTTACCAGAACGTCGAGTTTGATGAACCGATGGATGGTATCGTCTACGCGGCTTCCGCCGCCCTCGGGCTTGCATCCCTTGAGAACGTCCTCTACGTCTTTACGGCATATATGACGTCGCCGTCGCTTGCCGTCGGCACGATCACCGTCAGGGCAATATTTTCGGTTCCCGGGCACGCGCTCTTTGCGAGCGTCTGGGGCTACGCCCTCGGCCAGGCCAAATTCATGGCTGCTGAACGTCGCGGAGGGGTCATCATCCGCGGACTCATCCTCGGGATGGTGCTCCACGGCGTCTTCAACCTCCTGCTCATCTCCGCAGAAGTGGTCGCCTATGCCATGATCGTATTCATCCTGGTCCTGATACCGGGGTTATGGATACTTGCGGATAAAAAGATCAGGAGCGCGCTTCGCTGGCAGAGATCGCGGTAGGTGCCGGGCTCACTTACGCGCCCGGGAGAGCCCGAATGCGCTGATCCTGCAGGAGTATGCCACCTGAACCAGGCCACGATTCGATAGGCTTAATATCCAGGAGATCCCACTTTGTAAGGCACACAGTGCAGAGCACAAGCGTGCGCCGATAGTGTAGTGGTTATCACTAGGCGTTGCCAACGCCTAAACCCGGGTTCGAGTCCCGGCCGGCGCACTTAAACACTTCTTCTCATTCTTCCCATGTTGTATATCTCCTGTAGCATACCTGCCCGATCTTCACAGCAATGCCGGTGGAGCAATGACGCGGGATGATGTCTCCAGAACAAAACCCCTCCGGGCATCCGGCGATCACCACAGTCATATCCAGCCTATCCCGATGCAGAACCTTTATAGCCGCCACCGTCACCCCCTGCTGTCATGGAGCTACAGCGGGGGCTCTCTGAGTTTGACCTGACAAACATCATCGTCGGGGCGATCGTCGGTGCCGACATCTACATCGCATCCGCTCTCACCGCCGGCCTCGTCGGCCCGTTCTCGATCGTTCTCTGGGTGGTGGCCGGACTCTTCGCCGCGACGATCGCTATGGTCTTTGCTTACTGTAGCTACTACGTCCCCCGCGTCGGCGGCCCGTTTGCCTACGTATCGGAGGCGTTCGATGATTTTTACGGGTTTCTCACCGGCTGGAGCATGTGGATCGCCGAACTCCTCGCGCTCCCGGTCTTTGCGATAGCGTTCACGAACTACCTCCAGGCGCTCGTAGCGCTCACCCCGGCCGCAGAGATCGCCGTCCGGGTGCTCTTCATCGCCTCCCTGACCCTCGTAAACATCGCCGGCGTCAGGGCCGCAGGGAAGGTGAACGACGTCCTCACACTCATCAAGCTCGCCCCCCTGCTCCTCCTCATCGTAGCAGGGCTTGGATTCTTCATCATCCAGCCGGAGATCCTTATCACAAACTACACTCCCCTGCTCCCGCTCGGACTCGATAACGCCGCCCATGCACTCGTCCTGATCTTCTGGGCGTATACCGGGTTTGAGCTCGGGACGCTCCCGGCTGGCGAGGTGAAAGACCCGCAGAAGGCTATCCCGCGCGCCATAACCATCGGGATGCTGATCGTCTCCCTCTTCTACATCCTCACGAACTTCGTGCTCTTCGGGCTCGTCAACTGGACTGGACTTGAGCAGAGCACCGTGCCGCTCGTCGTCGCCGGAACCACCCTCTTCGGTTCGGCGGGAGTGATCATCATGACGGTCGGCGCGCTCTTCTCGGTCTCAGGGTCAAACGAATCCGGGATGCTCGGCAGCGCCCGACTCGCGTATGCGATGGCGATCGACGGCCTCTTTCCCCGGGTGTTTGCCCGGGTTCACCCCCGCTACGGCACGCCCTACATGGTCCTCATCGCCCAGGGGGTGATAGCGTTCCTGCTCTCAAACATCGGGAATCTCTCCAGGCTGATATCGTTCGCCGTCCTCACCCTTGCGTTCTCGTTCCTGCTCACCTGCTTTGCTCTCATCGTGCTCCGGGATGATCGTGCCGCAAAACTCCGTGGTCAGCACATCCTCCCCCTCGCTGGCATCGCGATCTGCCTCTATCTCCTCTTCTCAACCACGACCTTCGATAAGGTCGCAGGGATCCTTGTCATCCTCGCCGGCATCCCGATCTATCTCTACTACTCGCCAAAAGAGGATATACACCATCTCAAAGCCCTCTTCCTATCCGAGGAGGCAGTGCTCCAGCGGAGACTCGAAGCAAAAGAGACATACCTTGCAAACCTGCTTGGTATCATACACACGGTCGCGGAGTGGCTCGGGCGGCCTGGAGGTCGCAGGAGAGGGTAACGGCTCTACCCGGTCAGAAAGCGGTAAATCTTCGTGTATTTACGCAAAAGATGGCGAATAGATCTTATATTCGGTTCGTCCGCTACAACTCGACTGATAGCGATATTTGCGCCGTTGCGAAGGTCTACTCTACGCTGCTCCCCACTTCCGGTGACGGGGTCGATACAGGTGACCGCCGGCGGATCGCGTCACTCGATGAGCACGAGCCCTGCTGATACGACATTACCGTGGATGAAATACGCTCAGGGTGCCATCTCCCACCCGGCGCAGACGTCCCGCTTCGGGTCGAGCAGTACATCATGTGGGAGCCCTATGAGTGAGACGGCCGCGAGAGCCCCGATGGCACCCCGGCAACCGTAGAGGCGGGCCCCGAACCTCACAGCGGTTGCATCCGCCACCTCGCGCGTGACCACCGTCTCACGGGCGCTCCTGCCGTAGGCCCGGAGATCCCGCGGTACCCGGAATCCCTCTCTTACCGCGAGTCCCCACTCGGGGGATGCCGCCTCGTCGGCGACGAACCGCACGGCCGCCTCTTCGATCCGCATCACCTGATCGGGCTCCACAGCAAGCTCGATATAACTACAGGAGTTCCCCGCGGTCCGCCCCTCAAGTCGTGGGTTGAGCATCGCCACCCGATGTCCGATGGGCATGACACCATCCAGTTTTGCGAGGTGCTGGAGGAGGGCGAGGGCGAGGGCGAACGTTGCCCCCTCGCTCCCGGTATCGGTGTCGTCGATACCGATGGCGACATAGGTGAGTGCCCGGGTGACCACCTCGCCCTCGACCACCCTCCCCTCGCGGTGGACGGTGACGTCGCAGACACCCTCGGCGAGGGAGATCATATCGGTGAGCGAGTAGGCCGGACCACCGATACACCTGATGTGCTGGAGGATGTATTCCCCCTCGCGAAAAACGCCGGCGATCCCGACCGCCGGTGCCGGATCGAGCCCGACAGCGATCTTCCACCGGCCAAGGTGTGCCCGTTCCCGGAGAAGGGTTCCATCGCGGTGGACCGATTGCAGGGCACCTCCGGCGCGGGCGTGGTGGAACTCGCAGAAGGCGGCGCACCCTCCGCTCATGCACTCATGGTAGATCTCGACCTGATCGCCATCGATTGTGGTGAAGATACGCCGGCAGGCGCTCTCCGGCATCGCGCTGCTCGCCGCATACCGGGCGGCATGTCGTCCCCGCTGCTCACCGGTGAGGACAACGCACCCTTCCTCAATGAGGCGATTCACCCAGTCCTGAACGGTGCTCCGGGGGGTATCGGTGGCCTCGGCGATATCGGTCACCGTGAAGTAGCCCACCTCAAGTGTCACCTGGCGCATCAGTCGCAGGTACTGTTTTCTTCGTTCAAGAACCCTGGACATGCCTGCTCTGGATGTAGAGGAGGTCACCGATCACGGCACTGGCGGTCTCCGTGGAACCTGCACCCTTCCCGATGAACGTGAGATCCCCGGCGAGGTCTGTCTCCACGGTGACGGCGTTGAGCGTCCCTTCGACGACGAGGGGGTGGGTCTTCGCGACGATCCTCGGCGAGACCCGGAGCACCCCGACCCGGGGGATGATCTCACCGATGAGCCGGATGGTGCAGTCCTGATCCTCTGCAAGCTGTAGCGCCTCGGGCGAGAGGAGGGTGATCCCCGTCCTCTCCACATCATCGAGCGTTGTATCCATATCGAAGACAGTATTTGCGAGGATGACCAGCTTGATGCCTGCATCGATCCCCTCGACATCGTATGTGGGATCCGCCTCAGCGTAGCCGAGATCCCGGGCCTCGGCAAGCGCCTGCTCGTAAGTGAGACCTTCTGCTGCCATTCGGGTGAGGATGTAGTTGCAGGTGCCGTTGAAGACACCACATATCCGTGTTATGGCATTCCCGGCAATTCCTTCCTGTATGGCGTGGATGAGCGGTATTGCGCCGCAGACCGTCGCTTCATACTTCAGGAAGACGCCGTTCTCCTCCGCAAGGGTCCGGAGCTCCGGGTAAGCGAGGGCGATCGGACCTTTATTTGATGTGACGACGTGCCTGCCCCGCCGGAGGGCGCCCCTGATATAGCCCAGCGCCGGCTCTGCGGTCTCGACGTTGGTCGGGGTCACCTCGATGAGTATGTCATACTCCGCCCTCTCCACAACATCCGTGGGGCTTATGCCCGGGTCGCCACAGGGCTCGCCCTGCTCTTTTCGGGCAAGCGCCGCCGCCAGATCGACCCCACCGGCATCGATGATCCCGCTCCTTGAATCAGCAAGCCCGGTGACGGTTATATCCAGGTCCTTCGCGAGGATCGAACGGACGATGCCCTGGCCGACCGAACCAAAGCCCAGGAGTGCGATCCGCATCATGCATCCTCCAGGGGCTCGATGATGAGGAGTTCCTTCTGTTCAGCGACGGCGCGCAGGATCTGTATCGCTCTCTTCATCTCAGCCCGGGTGGTCGAACGGATGGTTATGCGGGCCGAAGACGGGGAGCTGATCGCAGGCATGACCATGGAGAGTTCTGTCACCTCAGAAGAACCGGTTCTATCGATCTGGTTGACCGTATCCGAGAGATCGGTGTGCATCAGGTGCCCGATCACGATCAGTGTGCATTCATAGAGAAGCCGCTCTTCACCGATGCGCACAACGTTGACGCCCTGCTCCCTGAGCAGTTCAAGGAGTCTCTCAAGCCTCCCCTCCGGTAGTTCGAGCACGATCTGGACATCCAGCGCCTCTGCGGCCGTCGTGGCCTCTCTCTGGTGAATGACCGCTATTATGTTCCCCCCGACGGCAGAGATCGGTTTGAGGGCCGCGACCAGCTGTCCGGGCTGGTCTCTCATCTCCAGTTTCATGGATACCTGCAAAGAACCACCTGCTGAATAGTTGACCGGCCGGGAAGATAAGCCTTGTACCCCTGCAAAAATAGGGAGGAGGGGGGCTTTACTTCCGCACCGACCACGGCGTGTCGATGAGACGTTCCAGAGATTGGGCAAACTCAGGGAGGGCTTCGGCCGGGATACCTATGACCATTTCAGTCTCCTCCATTCCAGAGAACCGGCGAGCACCGTCGCACCCGAGAGAGAAGTTGACCCTGCCAGTGAGATAGGGCTGCACTGTCGCATCCGCACAGAGTGACTGATATCCCGTCATCGAAGACTCTATCCGGCCGCCGAGTCGGTAGAGCGTGGCCTGTGCGAGTCTCATCATCGCACGGGGTTCGGCTATGATGAGGACGACATGCGGGTCAAACGGGGTCTTCTCAAGCGGTGCATAGACTGTCGCGTAGGTCTGGAGTGGGGGAGCATGCGGAGCCTGCTGGATGGTCCTCATGCAGGCGGCCCAGCTCTCGAACTTACCGCGCACGTAATAAAACTCTCCTGTGCTGAGGTCTTTTGAGAGTTCCTTGAGCCCGAGAGCCCAGGCGGCGCCCATACAGGCGAATTTGTCGGCGGTTGCGTAGAAGATCTCGTCGTCCAGGCGAGCCCTGCTTACCATCTGGCAGTGGCGGGCCATTTCATTGATCGGCTCGACACCCTCGGGGATGGCCTCCGGGCTCTTTGCGAACTTCACCGCAACAGGTGAACCTCTCAGGTTGAGGGTCTTCTTCATCGTCTCTGCGATCTCCGCATAGGGGATATCGGTGCGTATCTGGTCTTCCATGTTCGCGCTTACACCTCTCTTGAAGTAGTCCTCCCGGACACTCATAAAATCTTTGTTTTGGTATGCTGGATCTAGAGGTTCCGGAGTTTGTAGTTCACCTTCTCAAAGAAGGGTTTCCCGATATCGACAAAGAGTGCCGGGTCATCAGATCTCCTGACCGTGATCTTCGCCTCCCTCTCGAGTTCAAAGATGCTCTGCCCGTCTATGGCGATATGTGCAGGTTTCTCTGTCTCAAGGGTGATCTCCAGGGTTCTCTCGGTGCTGATGAGGTGGGGGCGGGACGAGAGCATGTACGGTGCAAGCGGTATGAGGAGGAAACCCTCGACCTTCGGATCGACGATCGGCCCTCCGGCGCTCATGGCGTAGGCGGTTGATCCGGTCGGGGTTGATATGAGAAGGCCGTCAGCCCTGAACCTCTCCGAGGGTATTTCGTCGACATAGACACCGAACCGGAGCATCTTGGCCGGGCGCTCGGTGACGATCACCGCCTCGTTGAGGGCATCCCCGAGATGTCTCCCATCGGTGTAAAGACTGATCCGCATCCGCTGTTCGACCAGGAATCCATCTTTGAAGGTGGTGAAGAACGCATACGCTTCCTCAGGTTCAAGGTCTGCGAGGAACCCGACCCCCCCCCGGTTGATGCCAATGACCGGGACCTGCTTTCTCATCCTGTGGATGGTGAGGAGGACCGACCCGTCACCGCCGATGACAACGACCAGATCGCCGGTGATCTCCTCGAATGGTACTCCTTCTCTCCCAAGGCGGCCTGCTGTGCCCGCCTCAAGGGTGACGCCATGCCCCAGATCTTCGAGATGCCGGGCGAGCGATGCGGTGTAGCGAAGCGCCTCCTCATCATCGATACGCGATACTAAAACGATCCTCATACCGGCATCACCTCAGGCACCCGATGACCTCATCATGCACGGCACCGTTCGTAGCGACGAGGCACCGCCTGACAGAGACCTCGTCCGGGAAGGTGAGAATTTTTCCCTCGAGATCAGAGACGACGCCCCCTGCCTCCTCACAGACCAGCATCCCCGCCGCCGCATCCGTTACGCGGAGTGTCCCCCGCACGTCGACAAATCCGTCGATACGGCCACATCCAACGTAACAGAGTTCGAGGGCTGATGCGCCGAGGTGGCGCCACCTCCGGATCTTCTGGCTGATCTGGAACACGCGGGTCGGGTCGAACTTCCGGCCGTAGACGCTCATGGCACTCTCCTCAATATGCGATGTACCGGAGACCCTGATAGGATGCCCATCGAGACAGACCTCCTGCCCCCGCACAGCATGGAATGTCTCACCGGTGGCGAGGTTCTGGACGTATCCCTGCTGGACGATACCGCCTTCGGCGTAGGCGATGGAGAGGGCGTAGAACGGGATCCCGACCACCGCGTTATAGGTGCCGTCGACCGGATCGAGGAATATAGTGCCCTCCTCTCCGCTCATTCTGATAAGCCCGAGTTCCTCGCTAATCAGGCGCTCACAGAGAGGATGACCCCTGAAGTAATCCACAACGATCTCTTCTGCGACCTGATCGATCCTCTTTGTGGGTGTGCCATCCGCGCCCATCGTCACGTACTCCCCTGCCTCCGGCGTTCCGGCCATATCAGTCACTGCATCCCTGACAGCCCCTGCCAGGTCACCACATGCCCGGATGAATTCAGTCAAATGCTCCTCGCGCCTCCTCCCTCTCTACGGTGTATTTATTTAATGCAATCCAGATACATTAATCACGCGTTTGTTGAGTGGGAGAACATGAAAGAACAGACAGAAGTTGGAAAGCTGAAAGAAGGGCGCTACGTCATTATCGATGACGAGCCCTGCAGGATAGTCTCCATCGCTATATCCAAACCCGGCAAACATGGGGCTGCAAAGTCCCGGATCGAGTGTATCGGTATATTTGATGGTGTCAAACGCTCGATCGTTCAACCGGTATCGGCAAAGACCTATGTCCCTATCGTGGAGCGAAAGATTGCACAGGTTATATCGATCGCCGGCACGACCGTCCAGTTTATGGATGTCAAGGACTTCGAGATGTTCGAGCTCAACCTGACCGAGGAAGAGGTCAGCGGCCTTGAACCGGGCAAAGAGATCGCCTACATAACATCCCTGGGTAAGAAGAAGCTTGAGTGATCTCTTCTGGCTCTCAAAAGCGGGCATGAACGAGCTCGCCCATCTTTATTTTGCTGATGCGGAGGCATCATACGAGGATGCTCGCTATGCCATCTTCGGCGTGCCTTATGATGGGACGACATCGTTTAAACCCGGAGCACGGTTCGGGCCCCGGGCGATCCGCGAGGCGTCACTCAACTTTGAGTCCTACGACCCCGCGACCGGTCTCGACCTCTACGAGGTTCCCATCGCCGACCTCGGTGACCTTATGGTCTCAAAAGTTCCGGAGGATCTGGTAGACCAGGTAGCGGACGTTGCAGGCGAGATCGCCGGCGATGGAAAGATTCCGGTGATCCTCGGTGGTGAGCATACCGCGACGATCGGTGCGGTCAGGGCCTTATGCCCGGATGTCTACATCGTCTGCGACGCGCACCTGGATCTGCGGGACGAGCTCGACGGGACACCTTACAGCCATGGGTGTGTCACGCGGCGCGTTCTCGACTCGGTCGATGATGTCGTCATAATCGGTGCCCGGAGCGGCGATCGCGAGCAGTTTGAGATCGCAGAGGAGAGGGCGCAGCTCTACACCGCGGATGCGGTTCGGGAGCGGGGGATCGGTACCATCCTCGATGAGATCCTCGATAGGGTAGAGGGACGGAGTGTCTACCTCTCGATCGATGCCGACGCGATCGACTGCTGTCTCACCCCGGGCCTCGGGACGCCGGAGCCGTTCGGGATGACGCCGCTCGATATCAGGGAGGTTGTGCGGACCCTCGCGCCGCATGCGATGGGGTTTGATTACGTGGAGGTCGCCCCGTTTGATTCCGGGCAGACGGCAGCGGTGGCGGCAAAGATAGTGCGGGAGTTCATCGCACGGCACTGGATCGCGGAGCGGTGAGGAGCCCGGGGTCGACATTTTTCCCTCGTATTTTTCATCAGATCAGGGCACCGGATAAGAACAAGACCGCTTTTGACCATGAACCGGCCCTCACAGGCCGAAAAGAGCGATAATATCAGGTCGGGGTGGTCTCACACGAGCGCTTCATGGCGCTGCTGACACCGGGCCCACAACTCATCCCACTCATCGGGGTGCTCTGCTGCCCATGCAAGGATTGTCCGGGCAACCCTGGCCCGCGACTCCAGGTCGCCCCGGTAGTCGATCAGGATACAGTCGACAACCATCCCGATCTCCTCTTCTGGCAATTCGCCATTTTCTGTCATACTCTCCACCTCCAGGATACTGCCCCGGGTGCTCTTATTGTGAGAGGGATCTTGATACCATATAACCCTGATCATCACCCGACACGGGCGCCAGAAATGCCCTAACATCCTGAAAGCAGTCCCGGAGGTCTGGATGCGGCCGGCATCCGGTATCCCTGCCCTGATTCGCCACCTGCGGAATCCGCGCCTGATATCGCCGCAGGGGTTAATAGTTCCCGGAGGAGAATGAATACAGAAACGACCATGAGACTCGGTGTGCTCTTCTCCGGTGGAAAAGACTCCCTCTTCGCCTGCTGGAAGGCGATGCAGCATGAAGAGGTGGCCTGCCTGATCACGGTCATCTCCAGAAACCCCGAGAGCTACATGTTCCATACCCCAAACATCCACCTCGCCGGACTGCAGGCTGAGGCGGCGGGACTCCCCCTCGTGGAGGCGGAGACAGCCGGCGAGAAAGAGACAGAACTTCTGGACCTGAGGCGCGCTCTCCTTGAGGCCAGGGATCGGTTCGGGATCGAGGGGGTCGTCACGGGGGCGATCCTCTCTGTCTACCAGGCGTCGCGCGTCCAGAGGCTCTGCCATGACCTGGATCTCTGGTGCTTCAACCCCCTCTGGCACACGGACCAGGAGGCCTACATGGAAGATCTCATCGGTGCCGGGTTTCGTGTCATCATAACGGGCGTCTTCTCCTGTCCCTTCGATGCATCCTGGCTCGGGAGGGAGATCGATCACCGTGCCCTCAATGAACTCCGGGGTGCCGCCCGGAAATACCGGATCACCCTCACCGGCGAAGGAGGAGAGTTTGAGACCTTCGTCGTCGACGCCCCCTTCTTCTCCCGGCGGATCGCGATCGAGGAGGCGTCGAAGGTCTACCGGAACCACAACGGTGTTCTCCATATCGAGCGGGCGGGGCTGGTGGAGAGATGATCCTGGTGATCGACCTCTGCTACCGGGAGAATTCGCTCTCCCGGGCCGAGTTCGTCGGGCCGGTTGCAGGGATCCTCCGGGGAGTGGGTGCGGTGCCCATCGTCCGCCACTATACCGCCGTCAGCGCACCCGATCTTGAGGCGGCGGACGGGGTGATCCTCTGTGGGACAGCGCTGAAGGACAGGGGTTTTATGGAGGGTCCCGAGCGATTCGGGTGGCTCCGTGTGTTTGGGCGGCCGGTGCTCGGCATCTCTTCCGGCATGCTGCCCATCGTGGCTACTTTTGATATCGGCATTGAACCATGCCCGGGGATAGGTATGACCGATATCCAGGTGATCTCGCCCGACCCGCTCTTCGCCGGGAAAGAGATATTTGCGGCATATGAGCTCCACGAGTTTGCTGTGCAGGTCACGGACAGGTTTGTGCCGCTCGCAGTCTCGGATCGGTGCACACAGGCACTCCGGCACTGTTCACTCCCGATCTATGCTCTCCTCTTCCACCCGGAGGTCAGGAACGAGTGGATCATCGAGAGGTTCTTTGATCTGACGGAGTCAGACTGAAAGTACCGGGGCAGGGGCGCTTCCAGCGCATGCCCCTGCCTTTCTCTCCCTCACCGCCCGTACTGGTTGATCGTATTGATAAGGGCCGAGAATCCTTCCATCTCTTTCTCAAGCACCTCTGCCCGGGTCATACCCATGCTTGTCTCCGCATCGGCGGTCAACATATCGGGGCCGCGCACAACCTCGCGGTCAACACCGTCGGCCGAGAGGATCTTCTGCGCCTCGATGTCATGGACGAACGCCCGGCCGGGGATGATAACGACATCCTCAAGCCTCGCCAGGTTTACTCCGGCGAGGTCATCAGCGGTGATGAGGCAGGCGATCTCTTTTCTGACCCTGACGACCCTTGAGCGGGCGCCGCGGATCGAGAGGAGGCGCTGGATGAAGGGGGCCGCCACGCTCCCGGTGATCACCGTCGCGCGCTTCCGGACCCGGGGGAGCTTCCGGAGCAGGTCGGGTTCATGGAGGATTGCAAACGGCGAGCCTATTGAGGGATCCCAGAGCGGCGTTCCGCTGATCTTCATCGAGAACTGTTCATTGAGACGGGTGACGATATCGCGGAACTCATCGGTGGTGTGGACCTGTTGCCCCTCGATGAGCGGCGCGTTGCCGAGGATGAGCCCCTGATCTGTCCGGTTGGCAAACCGCATCAGGATCAGTCCTTTTGCGCCCCGATCCTCGAGCCATGCACAGGTCTCCTCAAGGATCTCACCGTCGTTGACGCCCGGTATAACGACCGTGGCGGCGTACGTATCGATTGCACCGCAGAGACGGTCGAGGACCGCGAGCGAGGCCTCCGGTGTCGGGTCGTGCATCCAGCGCCGGCGCAGTTCAGGATCGGCGGCGAATATGGTGTAGGAGATCTCAGAGAGGCCGTTCTCGATGAGGTGATCGGCTATATCCGGGTCATCAAACCCCTTCCCGCTGGTGTAGCCGATGTGGATCGGCGCTTCCATGCTGGAGAGCAGTTCGACGAGATCGCGAAACTCCGGGTAGCAGCTCGGATCCCCGCCGCCGCTGATGGTGATCCGGTCGAGATCGTCGGTCATCACCTGGAGGTTTGCGAGTACCTCATCGGCGACGGTCCGGAGATCCTTGAATCCTTCGTACTGCTCCCGGACGCCCCGGGTGCAGTAATCACAGCCTTTCTGGAAGGGGAGGCAGTATTTGCAACCGAACGAGGTAGTCCCCTGGACGTGTTTGAAGTAGCAGTACGAGCAGAACCCCCGGCAGTCGAGGCCGGGCCGGCCCCCGAGATCGACAGTGAGATGCGACATCCTGCTGGTACTCTCTGCGCTCCTCTGTTATGAACATTGCAGACCTGCCCATATCAACGGTTTGCCGGCGGCGCCGCGCATATTTATCTCTGTGGGGTGAAGTATCCGCTGGAGGATGAGGGAGGTGCGAACGAGTCGCCGGCTATTACTCAGGTTCTACCACGATCCCGGCTACGATTTCTCCCGGGTCGGGATCGAGTACATCGACCGTGGGGCCCCGGGGGATCGATCGATTGTGCCGGGGGAGCGGATCCTCGCGCTCGATGCGCAGTACCTGGAGGTGGATGCCGGGACGCCGCGTATAACGTACATACCCTACCACCGGATCCTCCGTATCCTCTACGACGGCGAGATCGCCTGGGAGCGCGGTGGCCGGTCGGATGATCCGGGGGTGGGATGAGGGGATCCAGCGCCACCTTTTTTACCGCATACGATCCACAATGTAGGGTGTGCCTCAGTGGCTCAGCTGGCAGAGCGGGTGACTTGTAATCACCAGGTCCCGAGTTCAAATCTCGGCTGAGGCTCTAAGAACTCAGATTTTCGATCTTTTCTTGAAGAGAGTGATATGGCCGCCGGCCTCAATAGAGCAGCATATCAGCGCGCATGACCGACTGGCATCGCTGGTGCATGCCCGCCGCCG
>JAAYND010000134.1 GCA_012521035.1 Methanomicrobiales archaeon | reverse complement strand
TATACCGGGGTTCCGTCCTGGGTGATGACCTTGACCACACCATCCTGGGTCCGCGGCGGATACTGGTAGGGTGCCCGGTTGGTATCGACAAAGATCCGGGAGACCTCAAAATCGACCAGAGCTTCCGCTACATCATCAAACCCGTATATGAGGCGGGTGTGGGGGTCGCTATTGAAGATGATGTCTCGCCGCGAGAGGTTGATGAGACCGCGGACCTCGGGCGGAACGGATATACCACCGTGGGGGATGGAGAAGAGGAAGGGGTAGCGACCGTTCAACCTCACCACCCGCCCGCCCGGCATCTCCGGGAACTGATGAACATGATCTTCCGGTTAGTATGGGGGTAGCCGGATACAAAAGAGCATTGGTCGCAGGGTATCCGGTCCCGGCAGGATATGCATTTATCTCTGCGGAATAATTGGTTATTACGAGGTAACCGGAGGCAGTATGACAGGAGATACGGGAAGGGAGCGATGGTCATCGACCCTCGGCTTCATCATAGCAAGCATCGGGTCAGCGGTCGGGATCGGGAATATCTGGCGGTTCCCCTACATCGTGGGCGCCAACGGCGGTGGCGCGTTCCTGATACCGTACCTGATCTCTGTCCTCCTCTTCGGTCTCCCCCTGATGGTGCTTGAGTTTGCCATCGGACGGAGCACGAAGACATCGGTTATCACCGCTTTTCGGTCCATACTCGGGCGATCCTCCCTTGCGGGCCTTGCCGTCGTCGCCATCGCCGGCCTTGTACTCAGCTACTACCTCGTGATCACGAGCTGGGTGCTCGCGTACGCCCTCTTCTTCGCCCTCAACTCTCCGGTGGACTTTCACGTGTTCACGGGCTCCTGCTTCCCGCTCATCTTCTTCCTCTTCGCCGGTTTAGCCGTCTTCCTGACGGTGCGATCCGGTGTCCGGGAGGGGATCGAGATGATCTCCCGGGTTCTCATCCCGATCCTCGTCGTGATCCTCATCGCCCTCGTAGGCTTTGCGCTCACACAGACAGGGGCTATGGCCGGGATCGAGTTCTACCTCTCCCCTGACTACTCAAAACTCACCGACCCGGTTGTCTGGACCGCGGCGTTCGGGCAGGCCTTCTTCTCGCTCTCGGTGGGCATGGGTGTTATGCTCACCTACGGGAGCTACCTGGAAGGAGGCGCTCTCTTCCGAAACGCCTCCATCATAGTCGTCGCCGATATGCTGATCGCGATCCTTGCCGGCCTCGCAATCTTCCCCCTGGTATTCACCGCCGGACTCGACCCGGCAACCGGGGTGAACCTCACGTTCATCACCCTCCCCGCAGTCTTTCTCGATATGCGGTTTGGCATGATCCTCGGAGCGCTCTTCTTTGCGATGCTCTTCGCCGCGGCGCTCACATCCGCGGTATCCATGTTCGAGGTTCCGGTGGCGGCCATGATGGACTCACGCGGCTACTCACGGAAGCGTGCGACGCTCCTTGCCTTTGGCGTGATCATGCTCATCGGCCTCCCGTCAGCCCTCAGTTACACGGCCCTGGATCTCAGGCTCTCCGGTATCCGGTTCCTTGACCTGGGCGACTACCTCTTCGGGACGATCGGCCTTATCGTCGCGGGCCTGATCATATGCATCGTCGGGGGATGGTACATGGACCGCGACCGGATCTGCGATGAGGTAGGGGGGTGTGGGTGGCAACAGAAGGTCTACATGGCGCTAATCCGCTACGTCGTTCCGGCGATCCTCCTGATCACACTGATTGCAAACCTTCTCCAGGTCGGAGGGTAGCCGGCACCAAAAAAAAAGTTATCAGGACTGGATGAACCAGCCGGTCCGGGTACTGTCGAGCGCGTCCTGCGAGTTTGAGGCGGTCAGGAGACTGACGGTGACCATCGCGAGGGCCGAAGCCGCGAGCGCATAGAGGCTGAAGTGCACCGGGAGCGGTGCTACAAACTGGTGCCAGTAGCCAAATACCGTGGCCGCGATGAGCCCGGCCCCCATGCTCGCGATCGCCCCCTGTCCGGTAGCCCCGCGCCAGTAGAGGCCGGCGAGGAGGGGGACCGCAAATGTCGCGAGCATAACCCCGATGCCCATCCAGATCAACCATGCGAGCATCGGCGGTGGGTTGATGGCAAGCCAGAGCGTGCCGCCCGCAGCGATGACGACCGCGACCTTTGAGACGAGGAGTACCTCTTTATCAGGCGCCGAGGGCCGGAATATGTTTCTGTAAATATCCCATGCGAACATGGTCCCGACGGTGAGCATGAGCCGATCGGTCGTGGACATCACCGCCGCGAGGACGATCACCGCAAAGAGCGCCCAGAGCGCAACGTTCGGCATGGCATACTCGACACCCGATATGAAGGCGAAGTCCTGGGCGTTCACGGTCGCGGGGAGTACAAGGGTTCCCTCCTCGACGAGTGCCCGCACGCCAAATCCGGTGAACTTCACGAGGAACATAACAGCCGCGTAGACACCAAACGCGATCACCGGTGACCATTTGAAGTAGCGGGACTCTTTTGCTGCAAGAACGTTATTGATGACATGCGGCGCACAGGCAAGGCCGACCATCAGGAGGATCCCGAACGATACGAGAAACTCCGGCGTTGCAAAGGCGTATTCGGCATAGGCAGGGCTCGGGAACCAGGGCTCGACGAAGTTCGGGTCAACCCCGGCGAGCACACCATTGATGTGGGTGAGTCCGCCAGCGCTCATGACGACGAACGGTGCCATAAACAGGACGCCGAGGATCAGGATACCGCCCTGGACCAGGGTCGTCCAGGATACGGCGTAGAGTCCTCCGACGACCGTGTAGCCGGTTATGATGATCCCGGCGATGACCAGCGCCACCCAGTGCGGGATGCCGAAGAGCCAGACGAGCACGATACTGATAGCGGTATACTGCCCCACCAGGTAGATCAGCGAGAC
>JAAYND010000322.1 GCA_012521035.1 Methanomicrobiales archaeon | reverse complement strand
TTTATAATGAAGATTGTTTCCATAATGGTTCAAATGGAATGATAGTATCCCACTTACAGGCAGTAATCCCATAAGGAGGATCGCAAAGAATCATGTCAACTGATTTATCTTCAATCCGATCCATCCCAACTAAACAATCTTCATTATAAACAACATTCAACTTCATGTATATCACTATTTTATTTCCTGTAACAACACTAAAAAGGTTGTTATACGTTATTCTTCACTAGGATACTTCATTCCGGTATCAGTGGGTTTTCTACTCTTTCTTCCACGCTTCAAAAGTTCTATGGTATTATCTCCAGTGATGTAAGGGGGGGGGTCTATTTCCAGTGGAACCAGTGATAATCACGATAATAGCGATAATATCATAATCACATAGTACCCTTACATACACTATTACATCCATACGGAAACGGACGCGAAAACGGGCTCGTTTTCCTCCTCTTATATTATGGTATTATGTATATTATATTATTATGTATATTATTATACTATTAGTAAGCCTTCCTTTATAAAGGAAGGACAAAGTTTATAAAGAAACGTCGGTTTCCACTGGAAATCTGACAGAACGGTTGCTGAATCGGAAAACTCACTTTTTAATAAGGTTAATGGGAATGTGATACCAGAACCCGGTGTTTAATACGCACAATTGTCAAATGCAGCGTTAACCGGTGGTAGTTAAATAATTTGAATGATAATATATGAATATGTCTAATGGTGCTTGCGTCATTTTATCGGCTAGCGTGGAAATGAAACACTATGAAGCCGTGGATAAACTGGTGAAAGAAGGAAAGGCCAGGAACAAGTCCGAAGCCGTGCGGAAGGTGTTCGATTATTGGTGCGAACGCCATACCACAGCCAGACCCGTTGAGCCGAGGTAATTACCCGGGGGAACCAGAAATGGCATGGGAAAACCGGATCATTGGGTCGGGGATTGAAAACCCGGATGAACTGAACAAGAACCCGAAGAATTGGCGGGTGCATACCCGGCTCCAGACAAAATCGATGGAAGCCATCCTTGATAAGATTGGATGGGTTCAGGAAGTTATCGTCAATAAGCGGACCGGGAACCTGGTTGATGGGCATCTACGGGTTGAACTCGCATCAAAACGGAAAGAAACCGAGATACCGGTCAAATATGTTGACCTGTCCGAAGAAGAAGAAGATTTGGTTCTCTTGACCTACGACCCGATTGGGGCGCTCATTCAAGCAGATGCCGAAGCCTTGAAAGAACTGGCCGATACCGCCGATAGGGAAGATGAAGGAATTCGGGCGCTTATCGAAGATATCGAAGGAGAATACGGGTTATTCAAATTCGATCCCGAAGATGAATGGAAAGGAATGCCGGAATTCAAACAGGAAGAGGAGAAACATTTCAAGATTATCGTGCATTTCCCCGATGATAATGCCGTGAATACGTTTTCCGAGTTGGTTGGTCAGAAGATTACGGAAAAGACGAAATATATCTGGTTCCCCAAACAAGAGGATATACGGCAGCGCGATTATGAATACGTGACTGATACGGACGCCGATACAGATGAAACCGAATAAACTATATTCATCGTTCAGCCAGATGAAAGGGCTGCTCTACACCGATTGGTTTGACGCGATTCTGGACGGGGATTTCAAACCGCCTATTGGTGTCGGGATTGATTTAACAAACCGGTGTAACCTGAGTTGTGAATGGTGCAACGCTCGGGATTACCGGAACAGCCAAACGCTACCGTTTGAGCATGTAAAACAGATAATCGATATGTGCCGCGATTGGGGCGTGAAAACCGTTTGTTTCGCCGGTGGCGGGGAACCGACCCTTCATCCGCAATTCCCGGAGATCCTGGAATATACCTATGGTGCCGGGTTGGGGATTATCATCAGCACAAACGGGACACGGCTGGATAAACGGACGGTTGATGCAATTGGGCGGAACGCTCAAATCTGTAGTTTGAGTTTTGATGCGGGGACAGAAGAAACGTGGCGAAACATTAAACACAGCGACCTATACCCGCGATTAGTGGAAGGGTGCAAGAATCTTGCAAAACTAGCAACGGTAACAGGGTTGGATTTGACGTTTAAATTTCTTTTATCCGATAAGAACCAACATGAGGTTTATACGGCGTGCGAATTGGCAAAAGAGTTAGGATTCAAGAACTTTTTTGTCCGGCCCGCAGCATCGGAGAATATCCTTGGAGAGTGCCGGGTGATTGAATTCGATACCGATGCCGTGTTCTCCCAATTGGAGCGGTGTGAAACGTTGGAGACAGAAGAGTTCCGGGTTTACTCGAATTTTGGTCGGGTATCTGGCACGTTCCAAAAAATCCATCGGTTTGAAAAATGTCGGGCGACTCCGTTATCGACGGTATTTTGCGCGGATGGGTATTGTTATTTGTGCATCGATTACCGGAACCGAGAAGAAGGCCGGATGTGTCGCCACCTGGATATCATGGAGTATTGGAATTCACCTGCCCACCACAGTCTCATAGACGCCGTAAACCTCGATAACTGTCCTCGGTGTGCATTTGGCAATTACAACGAACAAATCGAGCATTACAATGAAGATACGTTCTTCCGGTGGTTCTTGTGAAACCCAAATACCCGATGTATGTGCTCAGTTATGACCGGTGGCAGGATAACCGACGGCTTACAATACGGGAATTTGAGCGGATAGGACTCCCGTATATCGTTGTTGTCGAACCGGAAGAGGAAGACAAGTATAAAGCCGTGTGCAAAGGCGGCGAAGTCATTGTCATGGATCAACGATACCACCGCGAGTTCGATGCGTGTGTCCCGCGTGACCCGGAAGCCCGGCAAGGGACGGGGCCGGTTCGGAATTTCATCTGGGACCACGCCGAATCTCATGGGCATGAACGGCATTGGGTGTTCGACGATAATGTGAGCGCCTTGTATCGGGTCAACCAGAACAAAAAAATCAGAGTCGCTGACCCTACGATGTTCAAAGTGATGGAAGATTTTGTTGACCGATACACGAACGTCGCTCTCGCCGGGCTGAATTATGAATCGTTTGTGCATCGCAAATATTATCGGCCACCATTCGTGTTGAATACCCGCATCTACTCGATGATGTTGGTCAAAACCGATATGCCGTATCGGTGGCGGGCGCGATACAATGACGATACGGATTTGTCGTTGCGCGTCTTGAAAGACGGGTGGTGCACGATTCTTTTCAATGCGTTTGTTGGTCACAAAATGGCGACCCAACAAGTCCCGGGCGGGCTAACCGACCAGATTTACATGAAAGAAGGAACCTACGCCAAATCTAAGTTAATCCGCGACCTTCATCCCGATGTAACCAGAATCGTTTGGAGATTTGGCCGTATCCATCACTATGTTGATTATACCCCGTTCAAAAAAAACCGGTTGAAGCGGAAACCCGGGATTGTTATCCCCGATGATACTAACGAGTATGGGATGCGGTTAGTGAAAAAGCCAAAAACCGATTGAAAACGTGAGGAATCGAAAAGCCTTTAAATATTTTTCAAGTAAACAGGTTAGAGATGATTTTATGGCGATTCCTAAAAAGAATGGAGATCCGTTTCATAAATCAACGAGATCCCAAGTTATAATCAGGCAAAACGCCGCATTCAAACTCCTATTGAACGGATACGGTCGGAATGACCTTTTACAATATTATGTCGCTCAATACAAGAAAACCGGTAATAAACTCTGGGATGTTGGAATAAACACCGTATCGAAGGACATTGCCGCATTCAAGAAAGAATTGACGAAACTCGCTTCTGTCAACCGAGAAGAAGAGTTGGGGCGGGCGCGGGCGCGGTTAGACGGGCTGTATCGGCTGGCAATGGCCGACCACGATATCAAAACTGCGCTATCCATAGAAAAGACCCGGATTGAACTGTTCCGGTTGAATGAGATCATTGACGATGGGACCGACGAAAGCCTGGACGAACTCATCAAAGCGTTGAAATCAAAAGTTGTTCAGCGCAAGAAACAGAAAACCACCAAGAAAAAACAGGATGATGAGTAACCACCATGATTATCCGTGACGTTTCCGATAAACAGTTGGATATCCTCGAATATTCTGATTCCCGGTGGAATATCAGTAGTGGCGCGGTTCGGAGCGGGAAAACCGTTGGGGGGTTTCTCCTCCTTCCTCTGAGGATGACGACCCTGCCCCCGGGGAACTGTTTACTTATCGGGAAAACCGAACGCACCTTGAAGCGCAACATTTTGAACCCGTTGCGGGAGATTTATGGTAAGAAACGGGTATCGGACCCGTTTGGAGACGGTGAAATAAAATTGTTCGGCCGGCATTGTTACATTGTTGGTGCGAACGATGAGCGGGCCGTCACAAAGATCCAGGGGTTGGGGCTGGTTTATGCGTATGGCGATGAGATCACCACCTGGCCTGAATCTTTTTTCAATATGTTAAAATCTCGGTTATCCGAACCGGGAGCAATGTTTGACGGGTCTTGCAACCCGGAAGGCCCGTTCCACTGGTTGAAAGTCGGGTTCCTGGATAAAGCCGAAGAGTATGGAATCCGGCATTTTGAGTTTAAATTGGATGATAATCCGTTCTTATCGCGTGAATTCGTTGAAGCCCTGAAAAGAGAGTATACTGGGGTATGGTATGACCGGTATGTCGAAGGAAAATGGGTTCTTGCCGATGGAATCATCTACGATATGTTTGATAAGCAGTTACACGTAATTGAGCGTATCCCTGAACAGATTCGGTCATATTATGTTGCGGTTGATTATGGAACGACCAATCCAACCGCCTTTGGCTTATACGGGATTGGGGCGTCCGGGACTGTATATAAGGAACGAGAATATTACTGGGATCCAGCAAATGAAGGCAAACAAAAGACCGATTCCGAGTTCTCCGATGCAATGGCCGCGTTCATTGGAAACATCGTTCCCCGGGCGATAATTGTTGACCCAAGCGCCGAATCGTTCCAACTCCAATTGAAGCGGGACGGGTTCAGGAACGTCATAAACGCCGATAACAGCGTCCTCGACGGGATTAGGACACAATCCCGGATGTTGACCACGGGACGTTACAAGGTGTTGGAGCGATGCAAACAGACAATTGCGGATTATGGCGCGTATGTTTGGGATTCCAAAGCACAAGAACGCGGCGAAGATAAACCCATCAAGAAGTTCGACCATACCAAGGATGAAGAGCGGTATTTGCTGCATACGCTGTTTGGGACCGAGCGATCCGTAAGAACTATGAGTAAACGCGGCCTCGGGTTATAATTTCGGGTTGTAACACTTAATACCACTTTTTGTCATTCCAATAACACGGGAAAATTCAATCCACCATTACAGCATTAACCGGATAATCTGACTAATTTACGATGCAGGTAACTGATGATCTCTACCCGTCTGGTATGTTCATATGTCGGCCCAGCAAAGTCCGTTAAATCGTCACTATATCGGTGTGGATTGAAACCCGGGTGGTCATCGATATGAGGAAAAATTACTGTGGGGCGAAAAGGTAAAAGATTGTGGCAAAGGCAAGTAACTGCGTTTACACGCAGTTACTTGTGAGAGAACCAGTGTCCGTCAACTAAATACCGGGAGGCGACCGGCATACCAGTATTGAATCCATACCCTTAAAAATATTCCGTTTGTTGTCGGTTTGCCTGTTTAAAAAACCCCGAACCCAACAAAACCCTGTTTGGAAGGGTTGTTTCTGGTGATACTCTTAAATACTGCTGGTTCTGATAAATATATCAGGAGCCGTGAGAATGAGCCGTTCGCTTCTATACCTTTCCGGGCCGTATACGGGAAACAATACCCATTCTACCGAAGAAAACATCAAAATTGCAAAAGAATACGCGCTTCTCGCATGGAAGAATGGGTGGGCCGCCGTGACCCCGCATCTCAATACGGCAGGTTTTGAAGAACTTACTGATATGTTGACCCATGCTGACTGGGTTGACGGATATCTGGCGATTCTGTCCAGGTTGGACCCAAACCATGATGCGGTATT